>NZ_JADYVV010000035.1:0-92289 GCF_020194035.1 Bradyrhizobium sp. BRP56 | reverse complement strand
GTAGGGCAATCGCATATGACCGTTTGAGGCGATCGGAGTTCCCACAAACTCGTCATGCCCGGGCTTGTCCCGGGCATCCACGTCTTCGTTTCCACGCGAAGAAAAGACGTGGATGGCCGGGACAAGCCCGGCCATGACGGCGAGGAAGAATCGGTTCATTCCATATGTGATTGCCCTGCCCGCAAGCGGGAGAGGGAGCAGATCGCCTTCGCGGTTAAATCATGCTTTGAGGCCTTCAAGCCGTCAGGGCCGTCGGCGCGGGTGGTGCCGGGGGCGGCGTCATCGGCTCGACGTTGTAGGTCTTCGGCATATTGATCGGCTTGTAGGCCGGATCCTTCTCCATGCGCTCGAGCACCGAGGCATGGATGGTCGCGCCGTCCGCAATCGGCCGCGGCTCGCCGCGCGGCAGATAGAAACCGAGGAAGGATTTCCGCTCCGGCCATTCCTTCCATTTGTCGCGCTTCGGAATCCATTCCAGGATTTCCCAGGCGGCGGTCAGCGAATTGTGCAGCGGGGCGGCTGCGCTCGGCGGCACATATTCGTGCTTGTGCGGCGGCAACGGCATCCCCCAGGCGAGATGATCGATCAGCGCCTGATCCATGTGCAGCCCGGCTGCCTTGGCCTGCTCGAGCATCCAGATCAGCGGAAACTTCGACGGCCCGCTCTGGTCTTCCGGATAGCCGCCGCCGACGTCGGAGTGCACGCCGGCAAACCAGACCTGGCTGATGTTCTGCTCCACCTCCGTCGCCGGATCGAATGGATCCGAGCGGAATTTCTGCGGCTCGATCCAGCGATTGAGTCGGAACATGCGCCTGCGCTCGTCGATCGAGATCGCCTGGCGGAAGTGTTTGACGCTGGAATTGGTGCGGGTGAACAGCAGCGTCTGCAAGTCGAACAGGAAATTGTCCTGTCGCGGCACGATGATCGAGGCCACGGTGTCCCAGACACCGACGAACTCGATGTCGATGTTGCGGCCGCCGGCAATCTGGCTGAAGTGCCAAGCCTCCTTCAACGGAGCATAGTCGAACGTGCCGTCGGATTTTTGGGCGTCGGAGCTGGCTTTTTTGTAGGTGCCGAAGGCGTAGCTCGCGAGGTCGAGCTGGTCGACGGGCAGCAGGCCCATCACATGGACGAAGGCCGCGAGCACGCGCACCGTGTAGGCACCGCGGCTGAAGCCGAACATCCAGACCCGGTCACCGGGCTCCCAGGTTCGGCACAGGAACAGGTAGGCGCCGAGCGTGTCCTGGTCGAGACCGGCGCCGAAGGCCAGCCCGAACAGGCCGCGCATCTGCTGCTTGAAGCGACCCCAGGCGTTTTGCAGGCCGATGGTGCCGAGGCCGGGATGATAATAGATCCGCTGCCGGTCATTCTTGTCGGCGACGCGGAACAGCTTCAGCACGTTGGAAATATTGTCACCGATCTCGTTGCCGGTGCCGTCGCAGCAAATCACAATATCCTTCGGCATCCGTTGCCCTCGCGGCCGCCGTGAAAATTCGCGGCCTCTATGTACGGCAGAACGTGGTGAAAATTCAATCTCCAATTGAAGACGGTTCTGTGGCGGCGGCGTGACCGCCGGTGGTGCCGGGTAGCCGAAGCGCGATGCGCGTCGACGCTGCCTGCCGTTGGCTCTCGAATTGAATCTCGCCACCGCCGGCCAAAGCTGCGCCAAGGACGGCGTCGCTTCAGCTCGCCGATGCCCGGCCGTGACGGAGTGTCCGTGAGAGACCCAATTGCGTTCGCGATGCTTTGGGCCAGCCGCCAATGGCGCTTCCAGAATTCAATTGCAACACTTCGGAAAAGATGGAAATCTGCTCGTCGATCATTGCTATATGCGTCGACATTTTCTCCCTTTCAGGGACTCCGCGGTGCACGCGATCATCTTTCCTGCGGCCTCCCGCAGCTTCCTCGACAACAACAGGAACGGGTCGGCATGAGCCCTCAAGCTCTCGTGACGGCCATTCTCTCGGCACTTGTGGTGGTGGCGTTCGGACTGTTCTGGTGGGTCGGCAGCTATTCCGATCGCGTGTTCGCAAGCAGGTTCCGCACCCGCTTTCCGGAGAAGACGCTGAGCTACACCGGCGACCAGCTTGGCGAGCTGGTGCAGTCGGATCTGCGGATGAAGTATGTCTTTCCGATCCTGTTTCCGTTCGATCTGATCGTCATGCTGGCGCTGGCGGGCGCGATGGGCGCGGCGTCATCGCACTGGCTCAGCCGGATCTATCCGTCCGCGGCGTGGCTCGGCCTGGTCGTGCCGGCTGTGTACCTACTCAGCGACCTGATCGAGGATTGTCTCCTGGCATGGCTGCTGCTGCACGGCGACCCGCATGCGGCGGCGCGGTCGGTCTCGATCCTGAAGGCGATCACGACGATCAAGCTGGTCGGCATCTTCGCCTCGATCGCGCTGACATTGGCTGCGTTCGTGGGGTGGCTGTTCCACGGCGAGTCGCTTGCCATCTAAGCGCGGCCGGCGGCCTATTGATACGTGGCGACGATATCCGACACGGCGCGCTCGAGCTGCCGCGCGGTCGCGCATTGCCGCACCACGCTGCAGAAGGTCGCGTAGCGCGGCATCTCGGAATCGCCGAAACCCCAGACCATGCGGCCTTCGGGGTTGAGCCAGACCAGCCGCTTGGAGCGCTCGCCGATGCGGCGCAGGATGTCGGCGCGCGGATCGAGATTGTTGCTGCGGGCGTCGCCGAGCACGATCACCGTGGTCTGCGGCGTGATCGCGCTCATCCAGTTGTCCTCGAAATCGGCGAACGAATTGCCGTAGTCGGACGAGCCGAAGCCGACCTTGGACATGATCTCCTTCATCGCTTCTTCCGGCGATTTCGATTCCAGGATGTCGCTGACCTCGATCAGGTGGCCCGAGAAGGCGAATGAGCGGACGTCGTCCACCACCTCGTGCAGGCTGTGGATCAGGAGCAGGAAGAAGTCCGAGACGCGGGCGACCGAGCCGGAGACGTCGCACAGCGCGACGATCTTCGGCCGGTCGCGATGCTTGCGCTTCCACGCTGTGAGGAAGGGGACGCCGCCCCAGGCCGCGTTGCGGCGCAGCGTGCGGCGGACATCGAGATGGCCGCGGCGCTGGCGCTTGCGCGGCTTGGAATAGCGCTCGCGCAGCCGGCGCGCGATCTGGCGGATCAGTGCGCGCATTTGCTCGACCTGCCGCGGCTCGATCCGCGCCAGCGGCGCGTTGCGCAGGATCTCGTTGCGCAGATTCTCCGCTTCCTCGCGGCCGTACAGCAGCAGGGCCTGCGAGACCGCATCGCGAACGGTGCCGCGCAAGCCGTTGAGCGCCTCCTGCAGCCGTTCGGCGAGCGCGGGATTGCGCGTGGTCAGGTCGTCGATGTCGTCGCGCAGGCGCTCGATCCCCATCGCGTCGAGGATGCGGGTCTGGAAGATGCCGCGCTGGGTGAAGTAGCGGATGTCTGGCAGCGAGGCGGCGCCGGAGGCGTTGGCGATCGCGCTCGATATCGCGGAGCGATCCTGCGACAGCAGCATCTGCGCCAGCGGCCCGACATTCTCGTTGGCGGCGCCGCCCGACGCATCGCCATGCTCGTCGGCCGACGGGTTGGCGCCGGATTCGCCGCCATCGTCGGTCTTGCTCTGCTCGGCGCTTTCCTGCTGCGGCTCGGGCTGGCTGAAGAACAGATCGAAGCATTCGCCGAGCGCGCGCTTCTCGTCCTGGGTCTTGGCCAGCGTCAGCAGGAAGGTGTCGCGCAGGATGTCGCGATCGGCAAAGCCGACCTGGGCGACCGCCCGCATCGCGTCGATGCTTTCGGCGGGCGAGACCCGGACCCCGGCCCCCCGCGCCGCACGAAAGAAGCGATGCAGGTTCTCGCGCATCTTGGTCTAGCTGAACACGCCCTGGCGCGACGCCTTGGCGATGAAGGACGAAATCTGCGGCGTCGCGGCCTCGATATCGGCCTCATATTTCAGGAGCACGTTGAGCGTGTCCCTGACGATCTCGTGGTCGAGCTCGCTCGCCTGCAGCAGCACCAGCACGCGCGCCCAGTCGATCGCCTCGCTGACCGAGGGCAGCTTCTTCAGGTCGAGCGAGCGGATCTCGTGGATGAAGCCGACCATCTGCTTGCGCAGCGTCTGCGAGATGCCGGGCACCCGGCTCTCGACGATGCGCTCCTCCAGCTTCTGCTCGGGGAAGCCGATGTGCAGATGCAGGCAGCGCCGCTTCAAGGCGTCGCCAAGATCGCGCTCGCTGTTCGAGGTCAGGATCACGGTCGGCGGCGCCACCGCGGAGACGGTACCGAGCTCGGGGATCGTGACCTGGAAGTCCGAGAGGATTTCCAGCAGCAGCGATTCGAATTCGGCATCCGACTTGTCGATCTCGTCGATCAGGAGCACGCAGCCGGCCGGCTGCTCCAGCGCCTGCAACAGCGGCCGTGGCTCGACGAATTCCTTGGAGAAGAACACATCGCCGAAGGTGTGGAGCTGGTCGAGCGCAGCCGCCAGCGACTGTGCGCCGCCGAGCACCTCGCCGAGCTTGTCCTTCAGGATCTGGGTGTAGAGCAGCTGCTTGGCGTATTTCCACTCATACAGCGCCTTGGCCTCGTCGAGGCCCTCATAGCATTGCAGGCGGATCATCTTCATGCCGCGCCATGCGGCGATCGCCTTCGCCAGCTCGGTCTTGCCGACGCCGGCAGGGCCCTCGACCAGGATCGGCTTCTCGATCTGCTGCGACAGATAGACCGCGGTCGCGATCTGCCGGCTCGCAATATAGCCTTGCGCGGCGAGGCCGCTTTCCACGGCCTCGATCGAGGCGGTGGGCCTGGTGTCAGCCACGAGGATCAGCTCCGAATTTGCCTTGAACTCGGACCTGTTCTGCGCCCGTTGCGGACAAAGCACAAGGCTCGTTTGGCCCGCAAAGGCATGGGGTTAGCGCATGGTTCCGGGTATTTCCGCCAAGCGCAATACGGGCTACGCTTGTTAGCGTGTAGTTCGAACCTCCCCTTGAAAAGGGGAGGTCGCTTTGCTCGCCAGAGCAAAGCGGGTGGGGATCTACTCTCTCCATCACGCCGGCGCCTGCGGCTGACCCCCATCCCGACCTTCCCCCTTTCAGGGGGAAGGAGAAGAATCTCGTAGCCCGGCTACCGTCAACCCGCGCAGCTCTTCACGAAATCCTTGCGCTGAGGGCCCGTGATCTTCTGGTCGATGGCCTGCTTCAGGCAGTCGAGACGCGCCTGCGCCATGCAGAGCTGCATCTGGTCGTGCCGCTCCTGGCCCTTCAGCGCCTTCGCCGCGCTCTGGCAGGCCGCGCGCTTCGCGCCGGGCACGGGCGCCGCCGTCGACGCGCTCTGTTGCGCGGGAGCTGCCACCGGCGCTGTTGTGGGGGCCGGTGTTGTCTGCGCGAGCGCTGCAGCCGAGATCAGCAGCGAACCCGCCGAGACGAGGGCGACGACAAGAGATTTCATGGGAAGTGCCTCCGCGAGGCATGATTTGGAGAAGTGGACGTCGGTTTTCCGGAACGTCATGCTCAGACCAGGAAAGGGGTCACGATGCGATCGCGCCGTGACCCGGGGGGAGGCCGACAATTAGAAGCCGCCGCGTGAATGCGGCATGAATAGGCGCGTAACCCGCTTCACCTCAGCGTGAGACCGGTCGCGGCTTCAAGCTCGCCGATCGCCTGCGCGGCATTCGCGACCTTGATCGTGGTCATGCCCATCTCGCGCGCCGGCTTCAAATTGACGCCGAGATCGTCGAGATAGACGCAGTTCTTCGGATTCACCTGCAGCGTCTCCACCATCATCTGGTAGATGCGCGGGTCGGGCTTGCGCAGGCCGATCTTCGCGGACTCGATGACGTGGTCGAACAGCGCCATCACCTCGGCGACATAGAGCGTGCGTCCGCTGCGGCTGCCGATCGCGTTCGCCGGCAGATTGTTGGTGATGCAGCCGGTCTTGAATTTCGCCTTGATGCGCTTCAGGGCCTCGACCATCTCGGGGCGCAGGTCGCCGGAGAGCAGCGGCAGCACGTCCTTGCCGCGCACCTCGGCGCCGAGCGCCTTCGATTCCGTGGCGAACAGCGCGTCGAATGCGTCGATATCGATCTCGGCGCGCTCGAACTTGGCCCAGGCGTTCTCGAGATGGTTGGCGGCGTTGGTGCGGCGGATGATGTCGATCGGCAGGCCGCGCTCGGTCTCATAGCGCGCGAACGCCTCGAACGGCGAGGTGGTCAACACGCCGCCGAAATCCCAGATCACTGCCTCGATCATGCCTTCCTGCCCAATGATGCGTTGCTTGAGGAGCGGCTAACACGGATCGCAGACCGGGACCAGCCCGATCCGGCGCTTGTTCGGTGCTCGTTCGGCGCTTGGCGACCCGCGCGGAGCGGGCTATTGCTTCGCCGATGAAGACATCCCGCCTGATCCTCGCCGTTCTCGTGTCGCTGGTCTGCCCTCCGGCTTTCGCCATCGTCGGCGGCGGCGCGCCGTCGACGGATGGCGTTGCGCGCTCCGTCGTCACCATCGTCGGCTCGCGCGGCAACTTCTGCACCGGTGCGCTGATCGCGCCGAAGGTCGTGCTGACCGCGGCGCATTGCGTGCAGCCCGGCGCCGATTACAAGATTGTCGAATATGGCGCGGACAGGCAGCCGAAGCTGCAGGATGTCAGGACGGTTGCGATCCATCCCGGCTTTCGGATGCAGGCGATGACCAATCATGTCGCGACCGCCGATGTCGCGCTGCTGCAACTGGCGGCGCCGGCCGCAGGCAAGGCGCCGGCCGCGCTCGGCATGCCAAACATTCCGATCCAGGTCGGCGGCCGTTTCACCATCGCGGGCGTCGGCGTCACCGTGCGCGGTGACGGCAAGAGCGGTGGCGCCACCCGCGTTGCCGGCCTGATCGCGAGCGGCAAGCCCGGCACGTTGCAGATCCGTCTCGTCGATCCGGTCGGGCAGGGCGTGCGCGAAGGGCTCGGGGCCTGCACCGGCGATTCCGGCGCGCCGGTGTTCGAGGACAAGCAGGGCGGCCCCGTAATCGTCGGCGTGGTGAGCTGGTCGACGGGGCCGAACGGCGCCGCCGGCTGCGGCGGCATCACCGGCGTGACGCCGCTGACGCTCTATCGCGACTGGGTGATGCAGACCGCGCGGCAGTGGGGCGCGAGCTTTTAGCCCGCGGCGCTCTCGAGCTGTTTGCGCGCTGTCCCGTCATCCTGAGGCGCGAGCCTTGCGGCGCAATTGCGCCGCTGAGCGAGCCTCGAAGGATGTACGGCCACCAGCCGGGCCGTCGCCCTTCGAGGGCCGCTGAAGGAGCGGCCACCTCAGGGTGACGGTGAGGGGCCGGGCATGCGCCGAGCCTAATGCCCCGCCGCCTTGTTCGCGGCGGCGTTGTTCAGCACGATCAGGCCGTCGACGGCGACGCCGAGCTTGCTGTTGATCAGGAACGGGTTGACGTCGATCGAGGCAATGCGGCCGTTGGCGTCCGCCATCAGGTTGGAAAGACCGACCAGCGCCTTCACTGCCGACGGCTCGTGCAGCGCGGGCTTGCCGCGATAGCCCTTCATCTTGACGCCGGCCTTGGTCCTGGCGATCAGCTCCTTCGCCTCGGCGGCGTCGAGCGGCGCGCCGGCGAGCGCGACGTCCTTCATCAGCTCGATATCGACGCCGCCGGTTCCGAACAGCACGACGGGGCCCATCTCGGCGTCGAGCGAGGCGCCGACCACGAGCTCGAGGTCGGCCTTGACCTGCTGCGCGATCAGGATGCCTTCGAGCTTCGGCTTGCCCTTCAGCTTCTTCACCCGCGCGGTGATGTCGTCGAACGCCTTCTTCACCTCGGCTGCACTGGCGAGATTCAGCACCACGCCGCCGATATCGGATTTGTGCAGGATGTCGGGGCTGACCACCTTGGCGACCACCGGGAAACCGATCTGCTTGGCGATCTTCACGGCCTCGGCTGCGGTCTGCGCGACCTCTTCCTTTGAGATCGGGATGCCATAGGCCTTGAGCAGCTTCTTCGAGGCGACCTCGTCCAGTGCGGCGGCGCCGTTTGCGGCCTTCAGCGTCTTCTCCAGCACCGCGCGCGCCGATGCCTTCGAGCTCGAGGCGATATCGGGCACCTCCTTGCGCAGGCCGGCATATTCGATCAGCGACTTGATCGCGCCGACAGCGCGGTCGAGGCCCTGCATGACCGCGATATCGGGCAGCGACTTGCGCAGTCCCTTGGTGAATTCGGTGAAGCCGATCGACATCGCGCTGATATAGATCACCGGCTTGTTGGCCTGGCCCGCCATTTCGTTGACGATGCGCAGATTTCGCTCGCGCAGCTCGTGTGGCGCCTTCGGCAGCTCGGCATCGATGATGACGATATCGGTGTCGGGATCGTCGATCATGATCTTGATCGACTTCATGTAGACGGAGGGATCGACCACCGCGGCAAAGCCGGCGTCGAGCGGATTGCCGACGATGCTGCCGGGGCCGAGCATCTTCGCCAGCTGCTCCGAGGCGTTCGGACTCAGCGGCGCGAAGTTCAGCCCGGCGGAATAGAACGCGTCGATCAGAAGGCCGCGCTTGCCGCCCGACAGCGACACCGCCGCGAGGCGATTGCCCTTCGGCGGATCGGCATGGACGAAGCACTCGGTGGTTTCGATCAGTTCATCCAGCCCACGCACCCGGATCACGCCTTCGCGGGTCGAGATCGCATCGAAGGTCTCGATCGAGCCGGCGAGCGCGCCGGTATGCGCCATCGCCGCCGCGCGGCCGCCTTCGGAGGCGCCGAGCTTGAGCGCGATCACCGGCTTGCCGGCGGCGCGCGCGGCCTTGCAGGCATCGCGGAATACCTTCGTGTTCCTGACGCCTTCGAGATAGACCACGATGACGCGGATGCTCGGATCGGCGGCGAAGTAGCTCATCAGGTCCGGGGTCTCGAGGCCGGATTCATTGCCGGTCGTGACCATGTAGCCGACGCCGACGCCGCGATCCTCCAGCGCCTGGCGGATCGCCATCACGATCGCGCCGGATTGGCCGGCGATCGCCACCGCGCCCTGCTCCATGGTGACGATGCGGTCGTCGATATTGGTGAACAGGTTCTCGCCGGCGCTGAGATTGCCGAGGCAATTCGGACCGGTGACCGCAAGCCCGGTCTCCTTGATCGCCTGCTTCAGCTCGACCGCGAGCCGCTGGCTCTCTTCATCCTGCAATTCGCTGAAGCCGGAGGTGACGATGGTCGCCGAGCGTGCGCCGGCCGCGGCCGCATCGCGGATCACCTGCACCGCAAACCGGGCCGGCACCAGCACCAGCACATGGTCGGGCTTCTCGGGAAGGCTGGCGAAGTCCTTGTAGCAGGTGACGCCCCAGATCGCTTCGCGCTTGGCGTTGATCGGATAGAGGCCGCCGGCATATCCGTATTTGACCAGATTGTTCCAGATCCGTTCGGCGTAATTGCCGGGCTTGTCGGTGGCACCGACCAGCACGATGTTGCGCGGATGCAGCATCGCGTGGATGCTCTTGACGATATCGCTGGCGTCAGCGGGCGGCGCCCATTCGTGGGACACATGAGACGCGGTGCTTGCGAAAGCTTCCATGGAGCCTGCCCTTATCCTTGTTGTCTTTGTTTCCTCTGGCCACGGCGGATCACCGTGAGGCGCGCGATTTTTCATTGTTTTTGTGGCGAGGGAAAGGGGGTAGCAACTCATGCTGGCGCAGGTCAGGGCACCGCGCGCAATATCCCGGCAGGCGCAAAATTGATTGCGTATCAGGAACCCGATTCGCGCGGGCGCGAATCCGTTTCGATCAGGGTCGCGTGCAGCAAGTAACGCTCGGACCCCGATGTCAGCGCGTCGAACGGCCAGCAGGTCGACAGCACCAGTTCATGTCGGTCAGTCATCGGATCGATGCCGGATTGATCGAAGCGGACCACCGAACTGCGATCGGCCCGATAGCGAAACATCTTGCCGTCGCTGCGCGTGACGTCGATCTCGTCACCGATTGTGACATTCCTGAGAAAGCGAAAATGAGTGTCGCGGTGCGCGGAATAGACCGCGACGCCGCGCTCGCCGGCATCGACGGTCTGTTCGACATGGCCGGGGCCGAACGCCAGTGCCTGGCCGCTGCTGCCGGCAAGCACGATCGCGGAAGCGTGCAGGCGCTTCACCTCGATCCGCGCCACCGGCCAGGTATCGGCCCAGTTCCACGGCTTCACCGGCTGGCCGGTCGCGATGCTCTGCGCGAAGGCGCGCTCCAGCAGCACCTGTGCGAGCAGCGCCTTGGCATGGATATAGGCGCCCTGGCCGAACAGGATCAGGCCGATGAGGGCGAAGCCGAGGGCTGGGATGAAGCGGGGCATTGTTGCGCCTGTTGCTGTCATTCCGGGATAGTCCGAAGGACCAGACCCGGAATCTCGAGATTCCGGGTTCGATGCTGCGCATCGCCCCGGAATGACATTGCGGGTTGGAAAAGAGTTGCGCGCGCGGCCCCTGGGGGACGGGTGGAAGGCCGCGCGCGCTCTTGAAGGAGGAGGTTGGGGGGCACCTCCTCCTTTCATCCGACGTCATTGGGGCGACGTCTGACGCCGGTTGAACACCAGCAGGAGAAGGCTGACCGTGAGCAGGATCACGCCCGCGATCATCTTCAGCTCCGCGTCGGTCGCGGTCTTCGGCAGCTGGATCGTGCCGGGACCTTGTGTGGCGACCGGTGACCGCTTCAGCGCAGCGAGCTGCACCTTGCTGTCGCCACCGTCGGCGCGCCGCTCGCCCGGCACGGCCGGCAGACTCGGACGCTCGCCGAACACCTTCGCAAAATCCCAGCCGGCGGGCAGGTTGAGCGGCAACTCGGAGAGCTTCAGCGGCTCGCCGTCTGGACGACTCGGCGTCTTGTCGACCGCGACAAGGCTGGTCAGCCGCGTGACGAGCTGATGCTCCAGCGCTAGCGCGAGGATGGTCTTGTCGGCTTCCTCGGGGCTCTCCTGTCGCGTGGTGCGCGCGACCTCGGCATCGGCGATCTTGCGGCGCGCCCACAGTTTCGGCAGGCCCTTGCCTTCAGCGGCATTCGCGAGCGGCAGCGTCACGCTCCAGGGGCGGTCGCCGATGCGACCCTTGATCTCGACCGAGCCGGCCAGCTTGTCGAGCTTGGCGGCCAGCACCAGCGGCTCGTCGCGATAGACGTCGGGCAATGCCGACGGCGTCAGGTCGGCCGCCGCCTCGGAGAATTTCGCGGAGAGGTTCGTCACCGCCGGGTTCTCCAGCTTGGCGAACAGGCCGCGCATGCGCTCGTCGACCTGCTCGACCGAGCCGATATGGGTGAAGGTGCCGCGGCCGAGCTCGGCGGCGCGCGTCATCAGATAGGTGTTCGGCGCCGAGCCGATGCCGACCATGAACACCCGCGAGCGGCCACGCAGCGCGCTGATGGTCTCGAACAATTGCTGCTCGTTGCCGATGGCACCGTCGGTCAGGAACACGACCTGGCGGACGTAATTGGCGTCGCCATGGTTGGTGTCGGACAGCGCCGCGCGCATCGCCGGCACCATCTCGGTGCCGCCACGGGCCTGCAACGCGCTGACGAACGCCGTCGCATTGCCGATATTGGCGCTGTTGGCCGCGACCGGCGACGGGAACAGCGTGTCCATGGTGTCGTCGAACCGGATCACGTTGAAGCGATCGGTCGGCTGCAGGCGGCCGAGCGCGTAAGTCAGGCTCGCCTTGGCCTGGATGATCGAGGTGCCGCCCATCGAGCCGGAATTATCGATCACGAAGATCACCTCGCGCGGCAACGGCTTCTGTTGCGCCTGCTCGACCGACGGCGGGGTGACGAAGGCCAGCAGATAGTCGGAATTGCCGACACGCTCGCGGAACAGCCCGACCGCCGGCGCCTTCTCGGCGGCCGGCTTCCAGGTCAGCTCGAAATCACGATCGGCCGGCACCGGGCCTTCGGCGAGCTTGACGAGCCGCGTGGTGCTGTCGGGGCTCTCGATCCTGACCTGGTGGAAATGGCTCTTCACTTCCCCGAGCGGGAAGCCGGCGTTCAGATGCACCGTGATGTTGGTCGGATTGACCGGCGCATTCTCTGCCGGATCGAGCACTTCGCGCGCAATGCGGTCGCGATCCGGCACGGGATCGGTTGACGTGGCGCCCCAGCCGTTGCCGTCGGCGCGGAGATCGACGCTCTGCACCACCGGGCGCGGATTGTAGCGCGGGCCGACCACCATCGGCACCCGCAGCGAGAACTCGTTGCCGTTCTGCTGCACCGACTCCTGATATTCGATCTGCACCAGCACGGTTTCGCCGGGGCCGATATTGGCGACCGAATTGGTGAAGATGTTGGGCCGCTCCCGCTCGGTGAGCGCGGCCTTCTGGCCGTTCTGCCTGGCCTGCTCGTAGATCGCGCGAGCCTGCTGCCGCTCCTTGATGTCGCCGACCACGACGCGGTCGCCGACCACCATCTTCAGCGTGTCGACCGCGCCGCCCGCCGGCAGCGGATAGACATAGGTCGCCTCCACCCAGTCCTTGGTCGGGTTGCGGAAGATCTGCGTGACGCGGGCGCGGACCGTCGGACCCGACACCGTGAGGTCGACGTCGATGCCGAGCCTCAGCGCATCCCGATAGCCGTCATCGGTCTTGAACAGCAGCGAGCCGGAGCGCGCATCCGATTGCCGCAGCACCGCCTGTTGCGGCAGTTCGGCCGACCACACCGGACCGAAACTCAGGAATAGCGCCGCAAAGCCGATAACCAGCGCGGCCACACCTTCCACCAGAAAGAACAGCGCAATGCGCATCCTGCGCGACAGGCGGATCTGCGGGCTGCTCTCACATGCATCGTAAATCGTCATTTTCGTCACTCCCGAGCGAGGCTTTCGCTGCCTCGCGATCATGGAGAACGGCGGTTTTGGCGCGAGCAGAATGATCGGCAATGATTGGCCGCCGTCCGGCGCGGCCCGCCGCCGGCTGAGGCGGATTTGTGCGGTTTGGTGATGGATTGTCCGGTCTGCTAGACTGCGCGGAATCAAGGGGAACCGGGCAGGAATCTGGATGCCGACGCCTGACAAGCAGCTATCCGCCGAGCAGAGCCAGCAGGTCGCGGAGACCATCCGCGAGGAAATCGCGCGCCGCCGCATCTCGCGGCAGACGCTGGCCGAGCAGGCCAAGCTCAGCCTCTCGACCCTGGAGAAGGTGCTCGGCGGCCGCCGCCCGTTCACGCTGGCGACCACCGTGCGGCTGGAGCAGGCGCTGGGTGTGTCCTTGCGCAAGCTGCCGGAGACGATCACGGTGGCCGCACCCGCCAATGGCGGGATCGCACCCGACAGCCTCGGGTCTTATTCGCGCCGCGCGGTGGCGCGGATCGAGGGGACCTACATCACAGTGCGGCCGTCGTTCGGCGAGCAGGGCGCACTCTACGCCTATCGGACGGAGATCACCTGGGACGAGGCGTCGTCATCGCTCGGCTTCCGCGAAGGCGAGCGGCAGGACGCCGACTATACGCAGTACGGCGAAGTCGCGGTGCCCAACGAATCCGGCTTCGTCTACCTCGTGACCAACAGGCACGGCCAGCATCGCGTGATCACGGTGTCGCGCCCGCGCAATTCCGGCGAGATGTACGGCATCATCACGACGCTGCTCGCCGGCCGCGGCTCGCTGCTGACGCCGGTCGCCGCGCCGATCGCGTTCCTGCCGGTGAAGAACGTGCCCAAGCCCAGCCTCGGCCGGGTGTCGGCGGATGATGCGAACTACGCCGCCTATCGCGAGCATCTGCGTCGAACGATCGATGAGCCTTTCGCGATTTTCCTGCCGGGCTGACAACGGCAGAGTTAGGTCCGTCATCCTGAGGTGCGAGCCTTGCGGCGCGATTGCGCCGCTGGGCGAGCCTCGAAGGATGCACGGCCCGTATGCATCGACTCGGGAGAGAGCCGGGCCGTCGACCCTTCGAGACGCCGCTTCGCGGCTCCTCAGGGTGACGGTGAGATAGCTTGCGCGTCACTCGGCTTGGCTTCACCCGCGATCCGCAAAAAACAACGAAGCCGCCCGGATGGGCGGCTTCGCGACGGCTGATGTTGGTGGCGGTGTGCGTCGCGCTAGCCGCCGGTCTCGGCGCTGATGATGTCGCCGAACAGCTCCCACTGCCCGTTCTTGAACTGCATCATCTTGAGCTGCTCGACCGGCGCGAAGTCGGTTGCGCTGGTGTTGATCCTGATGCCGGGGATCAACGTGTCGGGCGCAAAATCCTTCAGGCTGGCGGCCTGCTTCATCACGTTCTCACGCGTCAGGTTGTCGCCGGCCTGCTTCAGCACCTGCGCCATGGTCTGCGCCGCGGCGTAGCCATAGACCAGATTGGCGTCGGCGAGGTTGGCGCCCGGCATGTACTTCTCGGCGAAGGCCATGAACTTCTTCATGCCCTCGTCATTCTTCCATTGCGGATCGGACGCGTCCTTCAGATAGCCGGCCGACAGCACGCCTTCCGAGGCCTCGAGCCCGGCGGGCTTCATGACCGCGCCGATCGAGATCGAGACGTCGGTCATCACCTGCATCGGCTTCCAGTTGAGCTCGGCGATCTTCTTGATCGCCTGCGCCGCGAATTTCGGCGTCGAGATGTTGACGAACACGTCGGCGCCGGTGTCCTTCAGCTTGACGATGTGGGAGTCGATCGACGGCTCGGTGGTCTCGTAGCTCTCTTCGGCGACGATCTTGACGCTCGACTTGTCGAGGATCTCCTTCAAGCCGACCAGGTAATCCTTGCCGAAATCGTCATTGGCGTAGAAGATCGCGACCTTGGCATCCGGCTTGGCCTTCAGGATGTACTTGCCGAAGATCCGCGCCTCGACGCGATAGCTCGGCTGGAAACCCATGGTCCACGGGAAATCCTTCGGATCGTTCCACTTGCTGGCGCCGGTGGCGAGGAACAGCTGCGGCACCTTCTTGGCGTTGTGATACTTCTGCACCGCGGTCTGGGTCGGCGTGCCCAGCGCGTTGAACACCAGGAAGACCTCGTCGCTCTCGATCAGCTTGCGGATCTGCTCAACGGTCTTCGGCGGCGAGTAGCCGTCGTCATAGGAGATCCAGTTGATCTTGCGGCCGTTGATGCCGCCCTGGTCGTTGATCATCTTGAAATAGGCTTCTTCGGTCTTGCCGATGACGCCGTAGGCGGAGGCGGGACCGCTATAGGCCTCGACATTGCCGATCTTGATCTCGGTGTCGGAGGCGCCGGTATCATACTTCTTTTGTGCAAAGGCGGCCTGGGTGGAGAGCAGGCAGAGCGCCGTGGCGGCTGCCAGCAGCGACAGTGTTGTTGTTTTCATAAAGGCAATTTCCTCGATTGATCTTGGTTGGGGACTTACGCAACGAACCCGCAGCCGGTCCCGGCAGACGGCAGCGGGGCAATCCTTGTCGCGGCGAATCCCGGAACGCGCGGCGCGCGTCTGGCTCACGCCGCGGTATCGGTTGGCTTCGGCCGGCTGAATTGTTGCCGGAGCGTCGGCTTATGAATTTTGCCTGTCGCGTTCCGCGGCAGGACCTCGATGAATTCGATCAGGCGCGGGCATTTGAACCGCGCCAGATTGGCCTGGCAATGCGCGTGGACCTCGGCCGGGGTCAGCGAATGGCCGGATTTCACGGCAATGATCGCCATGCCGACTTCGCCCCATTGCTCATCGGGGATGCCGATCACGGCGGCCTCGGCGACGGCGGCCAATTGATGCAGCACGCTCTCGACCTCGGCCGGATAGACGTTCTCGCCGCCCGAGATGTACATGTCCTTCCAGCGGTCGACGATGTAGTAGAAGCCTTCCTCGTCGATCCGCGTGGCGTCGCCGGTGTGCAGCCAGCCGTCGGTGAACGAGGAGGCGTTGGCGTCCGGCCTGTTCCAGTAGCCCGGCGTGATGTTCGGGCCCTTGACCCAGAGTTCGCCGAGCTCGCCGACCGCGGCGTCGCTGCCGTCGGGCCGCACGATGCGGACCTCGGTGTGCAGCACCGGCTTGCCGGACGAGCCGGCCTTGCGCGCGGCATCCTCGCGGTCGAGCACCATCACCGCCGGCGACGTCTCGGTCATGCCGTAGCCCTGCTGCAGCGCGACGCCGCGCGCCTCCCAGGTCTTGAGCAGCGGCACCGGCATCGGCGCGCCGCCGACGCCGCCAATCACGAGGCGGCTGAAATCCGCTGATGCGAAGGAAGGATGCTGCGCCATGAACTGGTAGATCGCGGGCACGCCGAAGAACACGTTGATGCCCTGCAAGGGATCGCCGATCAGCTTCAGCGCCTCGCCGGGATCGAAGGCGCGCATGATCAGCACAGTGCCGCCGGCATGCAGCACGGGATTGGTGTAGCAATTCAGCCCGCCGGTGTGGAACAGCGGCAGCACCGTGAGCAGCACCGAGGCCGGCGAGATGTAGGCGGGGCCGCCGAGATTGACGCAATTCCAGAACGTCATCCCATGCGTGATGATCGCGCCCTTGGGCTGGCCCGTCGTCCCCGACGTGTACATGATGGTCGAGATGTCATCGAGCATGACCTCCTCGAACCGTTCGAGCGGCGTGGCTGCCGCGATGCCGGCCTCATAGGCGCCGCCCGGGCCGAGCCTCACGGTCGCAGCGACATTGCAGAGCTTTGCCACCGAAAGCGCGGTCTCGGCGAGATCGTCGTCATGGATCATCACCTTCGGCGCGGCGTCGCCGGTGATGTAGCGCAGCTCGGGTACGGCGAGGCGGGTGTTGAGCGGCAGGAAGATCGCGCCGATCCGGAAGCAGGCGAACTGCACTTCCAACGTATCGGTTGTGTTCAGCGCCAGCACCGCGACGCGGTCGCCGCGGGCAACCTTGAGCCCATCGCGCAGCCAGGCCGCGAGCCGCGACACGCGGGCGTCGAGCTCCGCATAGCTGAAGCGGCGTCCGCTGGCGAGATCGACAAGCGCCATCTTGTCCGGCGTGCGCCGGCGATGATGCGCGATCCAGTCGTAATAACGAACCGGCAAATTTCCCTCCTCCGGAACGGCAGTCTTGCGCCGCCTGTTCCTGGCTCAATTGATGCCATGAATTGGCAGTGGAGGGGGCGTATAAGGATACTGTCTTGCGTTTAGTGGCTGGCAAATCGCCGGACCGGGCGTCGGCACCGATGGCAGCCACTCGACGCAAGTGAACCGGGAGAAATCCGGACATCGTCGGAGGGAAGAATCAACGGAGCACGCGGATGGCAAACCCGTTCTACACCGGCGAGCATGAGGCCTTTCGCGAGGTGATGCGGCGCTTTGTTGCCAGGGAAATCGAGCCTTATGCCCATCAATGGGACGAGGACGGCGAGTTTCCGCGCGAGCTCTATGCCAAGGCATCCGCGATCGGGCTGCTCGGCCTTGGCTTCCCGGAAGAGTATGGCGGGATCGCCGCCGACCAGTTCATGAAGATCGTGGCCTCGCAGGAGTTGGCGCGGGCCGGCGCCGGCGGCGTCTCCTCGAGCCTGATGAGCCACACCATCGGCTCGCCGCCGATCGCGCGCGCCGCGCGGCCCGAGGTCAAGGCGCGGGTGCTGCCGGACGTGCTCGCCGGCAAGAAGATCTCCGCGCTCGCGATCACCGAGCCGAGCGGCGGCTCCGATGTCGCGAACCTGCGCACCAGGGCGCGGCGCGACGGCGATCATTATGTCGTCTCCGGCGAGAAGACCTTCATCACCTCGGGCATGCGCGCCGACTATCTGACGGTCGCGGTGCGCACCGGCGGCGAAGGTCCCGGCGGCGTCAGCCTGCTGTTGATCGAAGGCAATACGCCCGGCCTGTCCCGCACCAAGCTGAAGAAGATGGGCTGGTGGGCGTCGGACACCGCGACGCTTCACTTCGACGAGTGCCGCGTGCCGGTCGAGAACCTGATCGGCGAGGAAGGCCAGGGCTTCAAGATCATCATGCAGAACTTCAACAGCGAGCGCATGGGCATGGCGGCGAGCTGCACCGCCTATGCGCGCGTCTGCCTCGACGAGGCGGTCGCCTATGCCAAGGAGCGCAAGACGTTCGGCAAGCCGATCGCGCAACACCAGGTGATCAGGCACAAGATCGTCGACATGGCGCAGAAGGTAGCGGCCTCGCAGGCGATGCTGGAGATGCTGGCTTGGCGGCTCGGCCAGGGCGAAAGCCCGGTCGCCGAGATCTGCATGATGAAGAACCAGGCGACGCAGACCATGGCGCACTGCGCCTCCGAGGCGGTGCAGATCTTCGGCGGCGCCGGCTTCATGCGCGGCGTCAAGGTCGAGCGCATCTACCGCGAGGTCAAGGTCAACGCCATCGGCGGCGGCACCGAGGAGATCATGAAGGACCTCGCGAGCCGGCAGATGGGGTTGTGATCGCGTCAGGTGATGATGTGGTCGCGGCGAAATGACGGATTGTGAACCCTCCCCCTGAAAGGGGGAGGGCAGGGTGGGGGTCACGCCGCGAGTCCGACTGCTAGTTTGACCCCCATCCGGCCCGCTCGGCATAGCCGAACGTGCCGACCTCCCCCTTTCAGGGGGAGGTGAGAAAGAAAGGTCATTCCGGGGCGCGCGCTACCGCGAAGCCGGAATCCAGAGGTAATGGATCGAGATTCCGGGTTCGATGCTTTGCATCGGCCCGGAATGACAAAGGATAGTTCGAGAACATGCTCTTCACCGCCGACCACGACGAACCGCGCCGCGCACTACAGAAGTTCATCGCGGCCGAGATCAACCCTCATGTCGACGAATGGGAGAAGGCCGACATCTTCCCGGCGCATGAGCTGTTCAAGAAGCTCGGCGATCTCGGCTTCCTCGGCCTCAACAAGCCGGTCGAGTTCGGCGGCCAGGGCCTGGATTATTCCTACGCGCTGATGATGGCCGAGGAGTTAGGGGCCATCACCTGCGGCGGCGTGCCGATGGCGATCGGGGTGCAGACCGACATGGCGACGCCGGCGCTGGCGCGGTTCGGCTCCGACGAGGTGCGGCGCGAATTTCTCAGCCCCGCGATTGCCGGCGACCAGGTGGCCTGCATCGGCGTCTCCGAGCCCGGCGCCGGCTCCGACGTCGCCTCGATCAAGACCAGTGCGCGCGCCGACGGCGAAGACTACGTCATCAATGGCGGCAAGATGTGGATCACCAACGGTACCCAGGCCGACTGGATCTGCCTGCTCGCCAACACCAGCGACGGCCCGGTCCATCGCAACAAGTCGCTGATCTGCGTGCCGATGAAGACCAAGGGCGTGCAGGTCGCGCGCAAGCTCGACAAGCTCGGCATGCGTTCGTCGGATACGGCACAGATCTTCTTCGACAATGTCCGGGTCCCCAAGCGCAACCGGATCGGCGAGGAGGGCCAGGGCTTCACCTACCAGATGATCCAGTTCCAGGAGGAGCGGCTGTGGGGTGCGGCCGCCTGCCTGAAGGCGCATGAATTCATCATCAACGAGACCATCGACTACACCCGGAGCCGCAAGGCGTTCGGCGGCTCGATCCTCGACAACCAGGTGGTGCACTTCAAGCTCGCGGAAATGCAGACCGAGGTCGAGCTGCTGCGCTCGCTGATCTATCGTGCCGGCGAGGCGCTGGTGGCCGGCGAGGACGTGACCCGGCTCGCGACCATGGCCAAGCTGAAGGCCGGCCGGCTCGGCCGCGAGCTCACCGACGCCTGCCTGCAATATTGGGGCGGCATGGGTTTCACCAACGAGACGCCGGTCAGCCGCGCCTATCGCGACAGCCGCCTGACCTCGATCGGCGGCGGCGCCGACGAGGTCATGCTCATGGTATTGTGCAAGATGATGGGCACGCTGCCTGGCCTGAAGCAAAAGGGAAACGCCTGATGATCACGCTCTATCACTGCGACGCCGCGCGCTCGTTCCGTCCGCTGTGGATGCTGGAGGAGCTCGGGCTGCCCTATGAGCTGAAGATGCTGCCGTTCCCGCCGCGCGTGTTCGCCAAGGAATATCTCGGCATCAATCCGCTCGGCACCATCCCGTTCATGATCGATGGCGAGACCAGGATGACGGAGTCCTCCGGCATCTGCCATTATCTCGGCACCAAATACGGCCCGACACTGCTGATCGTCGGCGTCGACGAGCCGGCCTATGGCGCATTCCTGAACTGGATGTATTTTTCCGACGCGACGCTGACCTTCCCGCAGACGCTGGTGCTCCGCTACAGCCAGCTTGAGCCGGAGGAGCGGCGCAACCCGCAGGTCTCGGGCGATTATGCAAAATGGTTCCTGGGCCGCCTGCGTGCGGTCGAGGCCGCCGCCGCGAAGTCGGAATTCCTCTGCGCGGAACGCTTCACCGCGGCCGACATCGCCAACGGTTATGCGCTCCGTCTCGCCAGCAATATCGGCCTCGCCAAGGATTTCGGGCCGAATGTCGCGGCCTATTGGGCGCGGCTGCAGCAGCGCGACGGTTACCAGCGCGCGGTGGCGGCGGAGCAAAAAGCCGGTCAGGAACAGAACGTTGCGCCACGGGCGCGGCCTTGATCTCGGAAGCGTCGATGTGTCCTGGAATTGATCCAGCACATCGGTGACAGGCCTCGAATTTGCGTTATGGTAGCTCCGCCGCAGCGGCCCAAAGAGCCGCGCGAGGAGGAACCGCCATGGACGCGATCGTGGACGCGAAGTGCCAGAGCTCCAGCCAGCAATCCGGTCACCGGATGCTGATCACGCCGGAACGGGTGTTCTATGCCGGGCTGCTCGGCCGCCCGCGCGAGCGCTGTCCCGGTGCATTCCATGTCTATGTCGCGATCCGCGACGGCTTGCATCTGTCGACCAGCGAAGGCCGCGAGTCGCATGGCGAGCTCGCGGTGACGATGCCGAACCTCCGCCACACCATCACCAGCGAATATCGCTCGGCGATCTGCGTCGCGATCGAGCCGGAAAGCGTGCCCGACGGCACGCTCGAAGCCGTCGCCCGCCGTCTGCAAGGATCGGACTCCCATCTGTTCGCCAATCGCATTCGCAACGCCTATGCGACGCTCGCCGAGATGCAGCATCGCGACGCGATCGC
This sequence comes from Bradyrhizobium sp. BRP56, assembly GCF_020194035.1. Taxonomy (NCBI): domain Bacteria; kingdom Pseudomonadati; phylum Pseudomonadota; class Alphaproteobacteria; order Hyphomicrobiales; family Nitrobacteraceae; genus Bradyrhizobium; species Bradyrhizobium sp. BRP56. The sequence goes on along the minus strand of NZ_JADYVV010000035.1, from coordinate 71,393 downwards.
GAATGCCGAGTTCGACACCATGTGCTTCGGCGACGCGCTGCCGCAGCGCGTGCTCGATCCGCGTGTCGTGCGCGCGATCGGCCGCATCGGGCAATTCTCCGGCGAGCCGGTGACCGCGGCAGGCTGCGCTGCCGAGGCCGGGCTATCTCCCTCGCGCTTCCTGCATCTGTTCAAGGAGGAGACCGGGATCTCGTTCCGCTCTTTCCGCGCCTGGAAGCGCGCGCGGCATCTGCTGCACTTCGCCAACCAGGACATCAACCTCGCGCATCTCGCGCAGGATATCGGCTATCCCGACTCGACCCATTTCAGCCACTCGATCCGCCGCTTCTACGGCCTGAAGCCGCGCGCGATCTTCTCCGGCTCGCGGGATCTTGCGATCTACCGCACCGGGCAGGCCGCCAGCGAGCGCGCGCTGACTTAGATCGTCGTCCCGGCGAAGGCCGGGACCCATACCGCGTGATGCGGGATGGCAGAGATCTCGCGAAGCAATTGACGGCTGTGGTTATGGGTCCCGGCCTTCGCCGGGACGACACTTGGGTTGTTCTGCGTTCACAAATTCGCGCCCTGGATCACCTCGCCGAACCGCAGCCAGCCCGGACCTTCGATCCGTTGCAGCTGAAGCTGCTGCAGCGGGTGATGGTTGGTCGGGCTGGTGTTGACGCGGATGCCGGGCAACAGCGTCGGGACCTCGATGTCCTTCAGGTTGTTGGCCTGCGCCATGATGTTGTCACGGCTGAAATTGCCCTTGCATTGCTCGAGCACGATCTTCAGCACTTGCGCCACCGTGTAGGCGTAGAGGTTGTAGCCCTCCTTCGGATTGCCGTCGGGGAAGTACTTTTCCATGAAGGCGAGGAAGTTCTTCACGCCGGGATCATTGGCCCAGGCCGGGTCGGCGACGTCCTTGACATAGGCCGACGAGATCGTGCCCTGCGACTTGTCGAGACCGACAGGCGCGATGGTCGAGGAGATCGAGGCGGCGCCGCTGGCGATGAAGTGCATCGGCTTCCAGCCGAGCTCATAGATCTTGCGGATCGACTGCGCGCAGAACTTTGCCGTGGTGCCCGAGATCAGCACATCCGGGTTGGCGCCGCGCAGCGCAACAATCTGGGAATCGATCGTGGGATCCGTAACCTCGTGCGAGGCCACCACGGCCGCGGTCGCGAACCGCTCGCCGAGCACGTCCTTGGCGCCGGCGACGAAATCCTTGCCGAGGTCGTCGTTCTGGTAGAGCACCGCGAATTTCGCGTTCTTGTTCTGGCTCAGTGCATATTTGACGAACACCTGCGCTTCGGTCCGCGCGCTCGGCGCAAAGCCCATGGTCCAGGGATAAGTCTTGTAGTCGCCCCATTTGTCGCCATTCACCGACAGGAACAGGTGCGGCACCTTGGCGGCGTTGATGTATTTGACGACCGACGAGTTCGGCGCGGTGCCGAGCATGTTGAACAGAAAGGCGACATTGTCGCTCTCGATCAGGCGGCGCACCTGCTCGACCGTCTTCGCCGGATTGAACGCGTCGTCGTAGTAGATGTATTTGATCTGCCGGCCGGCGATGCCGCCCTGCTCGTTCAGCATCTTGAAATAGGCTTCCTGGCAGCGCGCCTGCACGCCGAGCGCGGATACCGGGCCGCTGAGCGAAGTGGTGCTGCCGATCCTGATCTCGGTCGCGGTGACGCCCGGCGTGTCCTCGGCAAGTGAAGCTCGGACGCCTGCGATCGCGGCAAGTCCCGCGCCTGCCGCGCCGGTGAGCCATCTGCGCCGGTTGATCGAGACCATGACGTTCTCCCCGTGATGCCGGCTTGTTGCGCCGCTTCTGCTTGGCAGCAAGGTTAGGCGCGACGCGGGCGTCGCGTCTTGTGTTAACCGGCTGGCGACGGATTGTGTCGTGAGCGCATCCACTTAGCCAGTCAACGCAAGATGGCGCGAAGGCAAAGTTCTCATCATGGCGAAATCAGCAGCGCATGTGCGCCGCAAAAGCGGACAAGAGACCCATGAGCGACAAGGCCGTCATCACCTGCGCGCTGAACGGCGTGCTTACCGACCCGAAGCAGCACAATGTTCCGGTGACGCCGGAACAGATGGCGCGCGCGGCCAAGGCCGCGTTCAACGCCGGCGCCAGCATCATGCACATCCATCTGCGGCAGCAGGAGCCGAACAAGGGCCACCTGCCGTCATGGGATGTCGGCGTCAGCAAGGAGATCCAGCAGGCGATACGCGAGGCCTGCCCCGGCGTGATCATCAACCACACCACCGGCACGTCCGGCCCGAACTACCAGGGCGCGCTCGATTGCGTGCGCGAGACCAGGCCCGAGATCGCCGCCTGCAATGCCGGCTCGCTGAATTATCTCAAGGTGAAGGCCGACAACACCTGGGCCTGGCCGCCGATGATGTTCGATAACGCCGTCGAGAAGGTGCAGGATTATCTCGACGTGATGAAGGTGGCCGGCACCATTCCCGAATTCGAGTGCTTCGATGTCGGCATCGTGCGCTGCGTCGGCATGTACCGGCAGACCGGGATGTATTCCGGTCCGCTCGAATACAATTTCGTCATGGGCGTCGCCTCGGGCATGCCGGCCGATCCGGAGCTGTTACCGATCCTGTTGAGGCTGAAGGCGCCGGAGGCGCATTGGCAGGTCACCGCGATTGGCCGTGCCGAGATCTGGCCGCTGCATCAGCGCGCCGCCGACCTCGGCGGCCACCTGCGCAGCGGGCTCGAGGATACGTTCTATCTCGGCGACGGCACCAAGGTGACGTCGAACGGGCAACTCGTCGAAGGGCTCGCCGCCTGCGCGCGCCGCGCCGGCCGCGAGATTGCGAGCCCGGCGGAAGCGCGGCAGATTTTCGGGGTGAGGCACTAGGCGCTGTCCCGTCATTGCGAGCGAAGCGAAGCAATCCATCTTGCCGCGTGGAAGGTATGGATTGCTTGGTCGCTTCGTTCTTCGCAATGACGGTTGAGAGGAGAACCAAGCATGCACAATCTCGCAGCAACCGGCGGCGTCACCGGGCCGGGCCGCATCGGGCGGGTCGCGATAGGCGATCTCCTGAAGCGCGCCGCGCGGCGATTTCCGGATCGTATCGCGCTGACCGACGGCGGCAGGCAGGTCACCTTCACCGAGCTCGAGCGCGACGCCAATCGCTTCGCCAATCATCTGGTGCAGCGCGGGCTGAAGCCGGGCGAGAAGATCTCGACCATCTGCAACAACTCCGTCGAATTCGTCAAAGCGCTGTTCGGCATTCACCGCGCCGGGCTGGTCTGGGTGCCCATCAACACCATGCTCGGACCGGCTGATATGGACTACATCCTCGGCCATGCCGAGGTGCGTTTCGCCATCATCGATGACGCCCTTCATGCCCAGGCCGATCGCCGCGCCGCGCTGGAAGCGCGCGGCATGGAGATGATCGCGATCGATCTGACCGGCAATGCCGGCAATGCCGGCAAGACCGGATTGCAGGAGTTCAACGGTCTGCTGGAGGGACAGTCGGATATCGAGCCTGACGTCGAGATCAACGACCGCGATCTCGCGATGATCATCTATACGTCAGGCACGACCTCACGGCCGAAGGGCGCGATGCACTGCCATCTTGCCGTTGTCATGGCGGTGTTGAGCAACTGTATCGAGATGAGGCTCTCGCGCGATGACGGGATCACCGGACAGTTTCCGCTGTTCCACTGCGCCGGCCACGTGCTGCTGCTCAGCTATCTCTCGGTCGGCGGCCGCATGGCGCTGATGCGCGGCTTCGATCCGGTCGCGTGCATGGAGGCGATCGTGCGCGATAAGCTCACCGTGTTCGTCGGCCTGTCCTTGATGTATCAGGCGATCCTCGACCATCCGCGCCGCCGCGACTACGACCTGTCGGGTCTGCGCTGCTGCATCTACACCATGGCGCCGATGGGCAAACCGCTGCTCGAGCGCGCCATCGCCGATCTCTGTCCGAACTTCGTGCTGTCCAGCGGCCAGACCGAGATGTATCCGGCGACGACGATGTCCCGCCCGGAGGTGCAGCTCGACCGCTACGGCAACTATTGGGGCGAATCGCTGATCGTCAACGAGACCGCGATCATGGACGACAACGGCAACCTGCTTCCGCGCGGCGAGATCGGCGAGCTGGTGCATCGCGGGCCCAACGTGATGATGGGCTACTACAAGGACTCCAAATCGACCGAGGAGGCGCGCAAGTTCGGTTGGCACCATACCGGCGATCTAGCCTTGATCGACGGCAATGGCGAGGTGCTGTTCCTTGACCGCAAGAAGGATATGATCAAGTCGGGCGGCGAGAACGTTGCCTCCGTCAAGATCGAGGAGACGTTGCTGGCGCACCCCGCCGTGCAGAACGCCGCCGTGGTCGGCCTGCCGCATCCGCAATGGGGCGAGGCGGTCTCCGCTTTCGTCAAGCTGAAGCCCGGCGCGGTGGCCGACGAGGCCGGCATCGAGGCGCATTGCAGAAAGCATCTCGGTGGCTTCCAGGTGCCGAAGCTGGTGCGTATCCTCGAGGAGATGCCGATGACCGCGACCGGCAAGCTGCGCAAGGTCGAGTTGCGGCAGCAATACAGTGGGCATTTTGTGGAGCGCGCCTAGTGGCCATCATCGAGAACACGATTTCCACCGGCAGCGCCGCCTTCCAGGGCAATCGCGACGGCATGCTGGCGCTGATCGCCCGGATGCGCGCCCTGGAGGAGCGGACGCGCGCAGCCTCCGCCGCGGCAAAGGACCGCTTCCACAAGCGCGGCCAGCTGTTGCCGCGCGAGCGCGTCGCGCTGGTGCTCGATCCCGGTTCGCCCTTCCTCGAACTGTCGACGCTCGCCGGCTACATGTTCGACGTGGCGGATGCGGACAAGAGTGTGTCCGGCGGCGGACTGGTCGCGGGCATCGGCTTCGTCTCCGGCATCCGCTGCATGGTCAGCGCCAATGATGCCGGCATCGACGCGGGCGCATTGCAGCCTTACGGCCTCGACAAGACGCTGCGGGTGCAGGAGCTCGCGCTGGAGAACAAGCTGCCCTATGTGCAGCTGGTCGAGAGCGCCGGCGCCAACCTGCTGCGCTACCGTGTCGAGGACTTCGTCCGTGGCGGCAACATCTTCCGCAACCTGGCGCGGCTGTCGGCGGCGGGGCTTCCCGTCGTCACCGTCACCCACGGCTCCTCGACCGCGGGCGGTGCCTACCAGACCGGTCTCTCCGACTACATCGTGATGGTGCGCGGCCGCACCCGCGCCTTCCTCGCCGGACCGCCTCTGCTCAAGGCCGCCACCGGCGAGATCGCGACCGAGGAGGAGCTCGGTGGCGCCGAGATGCACACCCAGGTCTCGGGCCTTGGCGATTATCTCGCCGAGGACGACCGCGACGCGCTGCGCATTGCGCGCGACATCATGGCCAAGTTGCCTTGGGATCGGCCGGCACCGGCGCCGGCCGCGTTCAAACCGCCGCGTTACGACGCGGAGGAACTGCTCGGCATCATGCCGATGGACCACAAGCGTCCCGTCGACATGCGCCAGGCAATCGCGCGCTTCATCGACGATTCCGACTTCACCGAGTTCGGCGCCAATTACGGTCCGGCGACGGTCTGCGGCCAAGCCCGCATCCAGGGCCAAGCGATCGGCATCATCACCAATAATGGCCCGCTCGACGTGCCCGGCGCCAACAAGGCGACGCACTTCATCCAGGCCTGCTGCCAGTCGCGCACGCCGATCCTCTACATGAACAACACCACCGGCTACATGGTGGGCAAGGCCTATGAAGAGGCCGGCATGATCAAGCACGGCTCCAAGATGATCCAGGCGGTGACCTCGGCGACGGTGCCGCAGATCACGCTGTATTGCGGCGCCTCGTTCGGCGCCGGCAATTACGGCATGTGCGGCCGCGGTTTCCACCCGCGCTTCTGCTTCTCCTGGCCCAACGCCAAGACCGCCGTGATGGGCGGCGAGCAGGCCGCTGAAACCATGGCGATCGTGACTGAGGCCGCCGCCGCGCGGCGTGGCAAGCCGATCGAGAAGGAGAAGCTGGACGCGATGAAGGCGCAGATCACCGGGGTGTTCGACAGCCAGATGGACGTGTTCTCGACCAGCGCCCGGGTGCTCGACGACGGCGTGATCGATCCGCGCGACACGCGGACGGTGCTGTCAGAGGTGCTTTCGATCTGCCGCGAGGCCGAGGCCCGCAGCCCGCAGCGCATGCAGTTCTCGGTGGCGCGGCCATGAGCGGGGCAATCGTGAAGCGGACGCCGTTCTTCAAGATCCTGATCGCCAATCGCGGCGAGATCGCGCTGCGCATCATGCGATCGGCACGTCGGCTCGGCCATGGCGTCGTCGCGGTCTATTCGGACGCCGACCGTGACGCGCTGCATGTGCGCGAGGCCGACCAGGCGGTGCGGATCGGCGAGGCGCTGCCGGCGCAATCCTATCTGAAGATCGACGCGATCATCGCCGCCGCCAAGGCGAGCGGCGCCGGCGCGGTGCATCCCGGCTATGGCTTCCTCGCCGAGAACGAGGATTTTGCGCGGGCCTGCCGCGATGCGGGTCTGGTGTTCATCGGTCCGTCGCCGGAAGCGATCCTTGCGATGGGCAACAAGGCCGGCGCCAAGGAGATCATGCAGAAGACCGGCGTGCCCTGCGTGCCCGGCTATCAGGGCGCCGACCAGAGCGATGCCGTGATGCTGGCGGAAGCGAGGGCCATTGGTTTTCCGGTCATGATCAAGGCGGTCGCCGGCGGCGGCGGCCGCGGCATGCGGCTGGTCACCGATGCGGCGGCATTTCCCGACGGGCTGCGCAGTGCGCGGTCGGAGGCGCAGGGCGCGTTCGGCGATCCGACCGTCATTCTGGAGCGCGCGATCGTCAATCCGCGCCACATCGAAATCCAGGTGTTCGGCGACCGCCATGGCAACGCCATCCATCTCGGCGAGCGCGATTGCTCGGTGCAGCGGCGGCACCAGAAGCTGGTCGAGGAGGCGCCGTCGCCGGCGGTGACGCCGGAGCTGCGCGCGCGGATGGGCGCGGTCGCGGTGCAGGCGGTCAAGGCGATCGGCTACGAGGGTGCGGGCACGCTGGAATTTTTGCTCGATCGCGCCGGAAATTTCTACTTCATGGAGATGAACACGCGGCTGCAGGTCGAGCATCCCGTCACCGAGGCGATCACCGGGCTCGATCTGGTCGAATTGCAGCTGCGCGTCGCCAGTGGTGCGCCGCTCGGCTTGACCCAGGAGGACATCAAGTTCTCCGGCCATGCCATCGAGGTCCGGCTTTGCTCGGAGGATGCCGCGCACGAATTCATGCCGCAATCCGGCACGATGGCGCGGTGGCAGATGCCCGACGGTATCCGCGTCGAGCACGCGCTGCAGTCCGGCTCGGAGATTCCGCCGTTCTATGATTCGATGATCGCCAAGGTTATCAGCCATGGCACGACCCGCGAGGAGGCGCGCGGCAAGCTGATCTGTGCCCTGGAGCAGGTCACGGCCTTCGGCGTCACCACCAACCAGGGCTTCCTGATCGACTGCCTGCGCCACCCTGTCTTTGCTAGAGGCGAGGCGACCACGGCCTTCATCGGCGACAACCGCGATGCGCTGCTGGCGCCGCGGCCCGATCGCGGCAGCGATCTCGCGCTTGCGGCGCTGCTGCTCTACGTTACCAATCCGCACGCCCCGCCATGGCAGCGCGGCCGGTCGCTCGCAGCGACATTCCCGCTCGGCCTGCGGATCGATCTCGGCCACGGCGTGCAGGAGATCGAGGTTGTCCGCGAGCGCGACGGCAGCTACATCGCGACCCGCAACGGCGATCGCTTCAGCTTCGTGATCGACGAGCTCAGCCAGGACAGCATCCGCTTCCACCACGATGGGGTGATGGAGCATGCCCAATTCCTGCGCGATGGCGACCGGCTCTATATCCTGCATCGCGGCGTCACGCTGTCGGTGCGCGATCTCACCCTCGCGCCGCCGGAGAGCGCGACGGCGGCCGGCGGTGACGGCAAGGTCCGCGCCGCCATGAACGGCCGGGTCGTCGCGGTGCTGGTGAAGCCGGGCGACAAGGTCGCGGCCGGCCAGCCGGTGATGACGCTGGAGGCGATGAAGATGGAGCACGTCCACACTGCCGGCGTCGCGGGCACGGTATCGTCGATCGATGTCGCCGAGGGCGAGCAGGTGACGACGGGGAAGATCGTGGTGGAGATCGAGGCCGCCGCATAACCGCCGTCGTCCCGGGCAAGCCGAGCGCGACCCGGGACCTATAACCACAGGACGTGGTGATTCAAAAAAGCTGGGGGCCACAGCGCGGCGCAACAGCGAACGTTTGTGGTTATGGGTCCCTGCTTTCGTGTTCGGTCCCGTGTGATTGGCGAGGGCCTGGATTGGCGCCAGGTAGCCGAGGCATTTGAGGCGAGTCCGGTTGTAGTCGTGGACGAACCTGGCGATGAAGGCGTCGCGGTCGGCGTGGTTGACAAAGGTACGGCGCGCGCTGCCCCGTTTGTGTTCGCGGCCGATGGCTTCAGCGATGCGCCGGTTGAAGCGTTCGACGAGGCCGTTGGTTTGCGGGTGGTAGGGCTTGGTCAGGCGATGCTGGATGCCGCGCTGCTTGCAGAGCCGATCAAAGGGGTGGTCGCCGGAAGGCTTCCCGACCGGTTTGTTCTTCTTGTCGACGGCGAAGCGTTCGGTGAACTCGGCTCCGTTGTCGGTCAGGATGGTGTGAACACCGTGCGGAAAGTCGGCCAGGAAGCGCTCGAGGAAGCCGGTCGCGGTCGTTCCGTCTCGCCTGGAATGGATCTCGACGAAGACGTATCGGGTGGCGCGATCGATCGCGACAAAGGCATAACTGGTGCGGCGTTGCAGCGCGGGCAGATACTTCACGTCGATATGAATGAAGCCGATGCTGGCGCTTTCGAAGACGCCGGCCCTGGGCTTGTCAGGCTTGGCAAGCCGGCTGATGCCGTTGCGCTGCAGGCAGCGGTGGATCGCGCTGCGGGACAGCTTGGCATTGATGCACCGCTGCATCACCTCGACGATATCGTCCAGCGGCAGCTGCAGCGATGTCCGCAGCTCACACACCGCCCGTTCCTCAAGGGCGGACAGGCCGGTCGTGAGGTGCTTCGGCCGATGCGAGCGATCCTCGACCGTGCTGCGACCGCGCCAGCGATAGATTGTGGTCTCGCTGACCCCCAACTCGGCCGCCAATTGGGCGACCGACTTCCTGCTGCGCTGGATGTAGGCACGCGTCTTCGGTGTCGTCGTGGCGTTCGCATGCAGGCTCAGTTCCATGACGCGAAGCGCTCCATGATAAAAGCCACGCCTCGTTCTACACCGATTCCATCCAACCAATCAGCAGGGACCAAACACTTTCGCAGGGACGACAGCGGAGTCATTCCTCGCGCCCCGTCCCGTCATTCAGCCAGCAGGCGACCCGATGCGCCGGGCCGGCCGCCTGCAGCGCCGGGCGTTCGGTCTTGCAGCGATCCATCGCGTAGCGGCAGCGGGTGTGGAAGGCGCAGCCTGAAGGTGGATTGATCGGGCTCGGGACATCGCCGTCGATCAGGGGGGCGGTGCGTTTGGCCTTCGGGTCGGCGATCGGCACCGAGGCGAGCAGCGCCTGGGTGTAGGGATGGCGCGGATTGGCGAACAGCTCGTGCTTGTCGGCGATCTCGACGATGCGGCCGAGATACATCACCGCGACGCGGTGGCTGATATGGGCGACAACAGCGAGATCGTGCGCGATGAACAGATAGGAGAAGTTCTGCTGGCGCTGCAGGTCGATCAGAAGATTGATCACCTGCGCCTGGATCGAGACGTCGAGCGCCGAGACCGGCTCGTCGCAGACGATCAGCCGCGGCCCGAGCGACAGCGCACGCGCGATGCAGATGCGCTGGCGCTGGCCGCCGGAGAACTGGTGCGGGAAATTCTTCATCTGGTCGGGCCGCAAACCGACCTGCTGGAACAGTTCCGCGACGCGCTCCTGCTTCTTCGCGCCGGTCGCGAGGCCATGTACAATGAGGGGCTCGCCGACGATGTCGCCGGCCGTCATGCGCGGGTTGAGCGAGGCGAACGGATCCTGGAACACGATCTGCATCGAGCGCCGGTATGGCCGCAGCGCGGTCTTGCTGAGCGGCGCGATGTCCTCGCCATCCAGCTTGATGGCGCCGCTGGTCGGCTCGACCAGCCGCAGCACGGTGCGCGCCACCGTTGACTTGCCGCAGCCGGATTCGCCGACCAGCCCGAGCGTCTCGCCGGCGCCAAGCGCGAAGCTGACGCCGTCGACCGCATGCACGGTGCCGACCTGCCGGCGCAGCACACCGCCGCGCACCGCGTAGTGCTTGACGAGGTCGGTCACCTCGAGGAGCGGGCGCTGTTCGGTCATGACGCCTCCGCAATCTCGCCGGCGCGCCAGCACGCGGCCCAGTGATTGCTCTTGATCTCGTCGAGCGGCGGATATTCCTGACGGCAGCGGTCGACCGCCAGCTTGCAGCGCGGCGCGAAGGCGCAGCCGGGCGGCAGCTTGGTCAGCGACGGCACCATGCCGGGGATTTCGGTCAGCCGCGCATCGGTCTTCGCGCCGAGCGCGATCACCGCCGGCATCGAGGCCATCAGTCCGCGGGTGTAGGGGTGCAGCGGCGTCTCGAACAAAGCTTCGACCGTCGCCTCCTCGACCTTCTTGCCGGCGTACATCACGATCACGCGCTGCGCCGTTTGCGCGACGACGCCGAGGTCGTGGGTGATCAGGATCAGCCCGGTGCCGAGCCGCCTTTGCAGATCGACGATCAGCGCCAGGATCTGCGCCTGGATGGTGACGTCGAGCGCCGTGGTCGGCTCGTCCGCGATCAGGAGCGCCGGCCGGCACGCCAGTGCCATCGCAATCATGGCGCGCTGGCGCATGCCGCCGGACAGCTGATGCGGATATTCCTGCGCGCGGCGCTCCGGTTCCGGAATGCGCACCAGCCGCAGCATGTCGACCGCCTGCTTCCAGGCCTCCTTGCTGCTGACCTTCTGGTGCAGCCGCACCGCCTCGATGATCTGGTCGCCGATCCGCATCACCGGATTGAGCGAGGTCATCGGCTCCTGGAAGATCATCGAGATGCGGTTGCCCCTGATGTCGCGCATCGCGGCATCGTCGAGCTTCAGCAGATCGGTGCCCTCGAGCGTCACCGAGCCGCCTACGATGCGGCCGGGCGGATCGGGCACCAGCCGCATGATCGACAGCGCGCTGACGCTCTTGCCGCAGCCGGACTCGCCGACGATCGCCAGCGTCTCGCCGCGACGGACCGAGAACGAGACGTCGTCGACCGCGCGGAACAGGCCGGAGTTGGTGAAGAACACCGTTTGCAGGTTCTTCACGTCGAGAATCGTATCGAGCGTCTTGGCCTCGCTCATCAGCCGCGCTGCCTCGGATCGAGAATGTCGCGCAACGCGTCGCCGAACAGATTGGTGCCGAACACCGCAAGGCTGATCGCAATGCCGGGGAAGATCACCAGCCATGGCGCGGTGCGGACATATTCGGCGGCGGATTCGGACAGCATGCGACCCCAGGACGGATAAGGCTCGGGGATGCCGAGGCCAAGGAACGACAGCGACGCTTCGGTAAGGATGGTTGAGCCGAGTTGCGCGGTGGCGAGCACGATCAGCGGCGCGATGGTGTTGGGCAGCACGTGGCGCAGCGCGATCCGCATCTCGCTCATGCCGATCGATTTGGCGGCCTCGACGAACGGCTGCTCGCGCAGCGCCAGCGTGTTGGCGCGGATCACGCGCGCGACCGTCGGGATCAGGGGAATCGCGATCGCCAGGATCACGTTCGGCAGCGAGGGACCGAGCGCCGCGGTCATGACGAGTGCGAGCACCAAGAGCGGCAGCGACTGCAGGATGTCGGTCACCCGCTGGAACACGAGGTCGACCCAGCCGGAGAGATAGCCAGAGGCGAGGCCGACGATCACGCCGAGCGTGGCGCCGAGCGTCGTCGAGCCGATGCCGACCGCAAGCGAGATCCGCGCACCATGGATGATGCGGCTCCAGACATCGCGGCCGAAGGAGTCGGTGCCGAACCAGTGCAGTGCGGACGGCGCCGCCAGCCGGTGCGCGGAATCGACGCTGAGCGGATCGTACCGGCTGATGACGTTCGCGAAGATCGCGGTCAGCACGAACAGCAGCATGATGACGAGGCCGACCGTGCCGAGCACATGGCGCTGCGCGAGGAACGCAAACCGTCCCCAGTCACCGGTGGCGTTGGCCCCGGCACGTCGCAATTCGCTGTCGAAATTGATCGTTGCCACGTGGCCTCTTTAGTCGAGCATGATCTCAGCGCAAACGCTTTGCGTTTGTCGCAGGGAAAACCGGTTCTCACTTTTCCGGATCATGCTCAGTCTCCAAACCGGATACGTGGATCGATCGCCGCGTAGAGCATGTCGACGATGAAATTCACGACGACCACCGCGACGGCGATGAACATCACGAGGTTCTGCACGATCGGGTAATCGCGCCAGCGCAGCGCCTCGACCAGGAAGCGGGCGATACCGGGGATGTTGAACACGGTCTCGGTGACGATAAGCCCGCCGATCAGGAACGCGGCCTCGATGCCGATCACGGTGATGACCGGCAGCACCGCGTTCTTCAGCGCGTGGTGATAGTTCACGGAGGCCTCGGAGGCGCCCTTGGCGCGCGCGGTGCGGATATAGTCCTGGCGCAGGATCTCCAGCATCGAGGAGCGGGTGATGCGCATGGTGAGCGCCGCGCTGCGGAAGCCGACCGCCATCGCCGGCACCGCATAGATGGTCAGCGCCTCGAGCCAGGTTTTCGGGTTCGGATTGAAGATCGGCATGGTGCCGAACAGCGAGACCGAGGCCATCAAGATCAAGAGGCCGAGCCAGAAAGACGGCAGCGACAGGCCGCTGAGGCTGACGACGCGCAGCGCATAATCGAGCCGTGAGCCCTGGTGGACGGCGCTGATGACACCGAGCGGAATGCCGATCGAGGCGGAGAACAGCAGCGCCAGCCCCGCCAGCCGCGCGGTGATCGGAATCCGCGGCAGGATTTCCTCCAGCGCCGGCTTCTCCGAGACGTAGGAATAGCCGAGATCGCCGTGCAGCAGGCCGCCGATCCAGTGCAGATACTGGATCACGATCGGTTGGCTGAGGCCCAGCTCGCGCTCGAGATTGGCCTTGTCGGCGGGGTCGACGAAGCCCGCGGCGTCGAACAGGATATCGACGATGTTGCCGGGAACGACGCGCAGCAGCACGAAGATGATGACCGAGATCCCGAACAGGGTCACGAGCATCAGGAACAGCCGCCGCACGATATAGGCAAACACCCTGGCTCTCTCCTTGATCCCGCCTGTGTCTTGTCTTCCGACGCGCTTTCTTTGCGCGAATCGGTATCCACTTCGCCCGAAAACGCTAGGCCTACTTGTCCAGCCAGACGTCTTCGTAACGATAGCCGTTATAGGAGCTGTTGGACATGATCGTGACATTCTTCACGTAAGGCTGCCAGCAGGTGCCGGTGCGGGCATGGAAGATGATCGGACGCGCGACGTCTTCCTGCAGCTTCTTGTCGATCTCCCAGACCAGCTTCTTGCGCTTGTCGACGTTGGTCTCTTCCGACTGCTGGTCGAACAGCTTCTCGATCTCCTTGTTGCAATAGTTGGTGTAGTTCCGCTCCGAGCCGCAGGCGTAGTTCTCGTAGAACGACTGGTCGGGCTCGTCGACGGCATTGCCGGTGAGGTTGAGACCGAGCGAATAGTCCTTGCGGGCGATCTTCGGGAACCATTGCGCGGTGTCGACGACGTCGAGCTCGGCGTCGATGTAGATGCTCTTGATCTGGTCGATCAGGATGATCGCGGGATCGCGATAGACCGCGATGTTGCGGGTCGAGACCTTGATCTGCAGGTGCTTGTCCGGGCCATAGCCCGCCTTCTGCATCAGCTTGCGGGCTTCCTCGCGGTTCTTCTCGATGTCGGGACCGTAGCCGGGGATCTGCTCCAGCATCTCCTTCGGCATCGCCCACAGCCCGTCCGGCGCCGGCTCCATGGTACCGCCGATGTCGCCCTGGCCTTCGAACATGATCTGGATGAACGCCTTGCGGTCGAGCGCCAGCGCCAGCGCGCGGCGGATGTCGAGATTGTCGAACGGCGGCGCGGTCGAATTGATGATGATGTTGGTGGAGACGTTGTTCGGTTCCACCACGCAGACCGCATTGGGCGCCTGCGACTTGACGTCCTTGAGCAGCGGGATCGAGACCTCGGTCGGGAACGTCATGTCGAACTTGCCGGAGACGAAGCCGAGGATCGCGGTCGAGCGGTTCGGGATGATGGTGAACTCGATACCGTCAAGATAAGGCAGGCCCTTCTTGAAGTAATCCGGGTTCTTGGTGAGCTTGATCGATTCGTTGGCCTTGAACTCGACGAACTTGAACGGGCCGGTGCCGACCGGCTTGGTGCGCATCTCGGCCGGCGACACATGGCAGGGATAGACCGGCGAGTAGCCCGAGGCGAGCAGCGACAGCAGCGCCGGCTGCGGCCGCTTCAGCTTGAACGACGCCTCATAGTCGCCGTTGGTCGCGACCTCTTCGACTTGCTCGTACCAGGACTTGCGCGGGTTCTGCCGGAACTTCTGCTGCGACTTGCCCATCAGCATGTCGAAGGTGCATTTGACGTCGGCGGCGGTGAACGGCTTGCCGTCGTGCCATTTCACGTCCTTGCGCAGCTTGAAGGTCAGCGTCTTGTTGTCGCCGCTCCAGGCCCAGCTTTCCGCAAGCTCGGGCCGGATCGTGCTGGTGCTGTTCTGGGCGATGTGCTGATCGAAGATGACGAGATTGTTGAAGATCGGCATGAACGGAACGTTCAGCGAATAGGTCGCGCCCTCGTGGATCGAGGCGCTGCCGGGGCTGTCGCGGTGATAGATCCTGAAGATACCGCCCGGTTTCGGCTCGGCTGCGCGTGAAATGTCGCTGATGATCAGCACAGACAACACCGCGACGGCCAGCGCTTGCACGCTCCGCATGGTCCCCTCCCACATTTCGGTCTCAATGGCCGATTGGCATCGACGATACCACGGTGAGGCTGTCGGGCAACCAGCGAGGATCGCGCGGGGATTGGCAATTCGGATGACCCCACAACATTAAAATTTCCACGGATCGGGAATAATGGCTGTGATTGCGGGGAACCTGGGTTGTTTTGCTATGCAGCGGCGAATCTCCGTTTGAATTCGGTTGCCGACGCCGATGTATGCGGCGTGAAGCGGGCTGCAATCAGCGACAGTATGTCGCCGATGTAAGCCGCGCACTGCACACGCTCTCCGTCATCCTGAGGAGCGCGAAGCGCGTCTCGAAGGATCGACGGCCCAGCTGGCGGCCGTGCATCCTTCGAGGCTCGCTCCGCTCGCACCTCAGGATGACGGGGAAACATTCGCATTCACCTCACTCAGCCGCCTGCGGCGAGGGCAGGTGCATGTTGGCGACGCCATCGGCCTCGGTCGCCGAGATCGTGGTGCGAATCATCAGGCGGCCCTCATGCGCCGGCCAGGGGCGGCCGCGATGCATGGTGGCCCGGTTGTCCCACATCACGACGTCGCCCTGCTTCCATTGATGCAGATAGCTGACGCCGGGCGCGGTCGCGGCTTCGGTCAATTGCTCGATCAGCGCCCTGCCGGCCTCGGCATCCATGCCCTCAACGCCATAGGCATGGGAGGCGAGATACAGCGCGCCACGGCCGTTGATGGGATTGCGCCAGACCATGCGCCAGCATACCGGCGGCAGCGCGTCGACTTCTTCAGTCGTTGCGAGGCCGGTGGCCACCTTGCTGCGCGAATGCGCGTAGGAGTGCCAGGCGAACGCGTTCTCCAGCCGACTTGCCGCGTCCTTGTCGAGCCGCTCAAAGGCAAGCCGCATCGAGACGAATTCGGTCTCGCCGCCATGTTCAGGAATGATGCGCGCCGACAGGATCGAGGTCAGCGCCGGCACCTGCTTGAAGGAAGAGTCGGTGTGCCAGAGCTGGTTGGCCCTGGCGCGCAGCTGCTGCCGGTGATCGGATGGAACCACCTTGCCGTCGGGCCCGAAGGTCGAGAGGATCACGAAATGCGAACCGGTGCCCATCGAACCGACCTTGGTCACCTCGGGCGGACCGAACCGGCGCGAGAAGGCGAGCTGGATGTCGTCACTGACCTCCTGACCGCGGAACACCAGCACCGAATGTTCCTCGAACGCCGCGCGCACCGCCGCATAGGCGGTATCGCTGGCGGCAACGTCCGACAGCGTGACGCCGCGCAGCTCGGCACCGAAGCCAGGTTTCAGTGGGATCACTTCCATCGCAAGTCCTCCCTTTTCTTTGTTGTTGCGGCGAGGTTAGGGGAAAAGCCCGCCATCGGCAACGCGGCCCCTCAGCCCATTGCGATCAGATTGTGCCGCGTGCGCCGGTCGGCGACCTCGATGCGATGTGTAATGAAGGCGAACAGCGCCCAGCTGGAGTGGAAGGCGATACCGGCCAGAATCACGATGGTTCCTGGAATCGGACCGATCGAAGCGCGGTCCCAGATCGCGCCCATCGTGGTCAGCGGCAGCGGGTGGATCGCCAGCTTGCCGTAATAAGCGATGGCCTGGATCGCGAAGATCCAGCCATAGGTCCGTCGCAGGCGCCGGCCGATCGCTCTGACATAGCTGATGTGATAGCTGGGGCGGCGGTAGTCGTTGGCGAGCAGTTCGGTCCAGGCTGCGTTCGGTGTGGGGCCCTCGCCGCGGATCATCGGCGCGTAGAAATCGGTTTCGAGCAACCGCGCCCGGGCGCGCCAGACGTTGAAATAGCGATAGCGCCGCGCCTCGAATAGCAGGAACACGGTTACCAGCAGTCCGACCAGGACCATCGGCAAGGGCGAAGCCTCTGCGCTGCTATAGGTCGCCGACAGCGCGATCCCGGTCGTGACCACCGCCCAGTTGGTCGAGCTGTCGAGACGGGTGCGCCAGACCGTGCTGCGATAGATCTCGCCACGATAGAGATGGGCGAGTGCACCGATCTCGGCGGCAGTGAATTCGAGCCTTCCGGCCTGCACCGGCTCCGGCTCGCGCGGCTGGGGCAATGGCATGGCGGCCTCCGGCGAAGCTGGCTTACGATCCCGGAGCATAGCGCGAAATCCGCGCGACCGGCGAGTCCGTTGCGTCCGTCGGCTTGGTTGGCAGCATCAGTCCGGATGCCGCACCGCCGCTCACACGATCCGCGAGGTCTTGTTGCCCCAATAGCGGTCACGCAGCAGGCGCTTGTAGAGTTTGCCGGTCGGCAGCCGCGGCAGCTCGGCCTCGAAATCCACCGAGCGCGGCACCTTCTGGCGCGACAGCGAGCCGGCGCAGAACGCGATCAGTTCCTCGGCGAGCTCCGGCCCCGGCGCGATGCCGTCGATAGGCTGCACCACCGCCTTCACTTCCTCGCCGAGATCGACATTGGGCACGCCGAACACCGCGGCGTCGGCGACCTTCGGATGGGTGATCAGGAGGTTCTCGCATTCCTGCGGATAGATGTTCACGCCGCCGGAAATGATCATGAAGGTGGCGCGGTCGGTGAGATAGAGGAAGTTGTCGTCGTCGACATAGCCGACGTCGCCGACCGTGCTCATGCTGCCGTCGGCCGAGCGCGCCTCGCCGGTCTTGGCGGGGTCGTTGAAATATTCGAATGGCGTGGCGGTCTTGAACCACACGGTGCCCGGCGTTCCCTTGGGGCAGGGCTGCATGTTCTCGTCGAGGATATGCAGATCGCCGAGCAGGACCCTGCCGACGGTGCCGCGATGCGCGAGCCACTCCTCGCTGTTGCAGGCGGTGAAGCCGAGCCCCTCCGTCGCGCCGTAATATTCGTGGATGATGGGGCCCCACCATTTGATCATGTCGTCCTTGACCAGCGCCGGGCAGGGCGCGGCGGCATGGATCGCGATCTCGAGGGTCGACAGATCGTAGCGGGCGCGAACCTCCTCGGGCAGTTTCAGCAGACGCGAGAACATGGTCGGCACCAGCTGGCTGTGGGTGATGCCCCATTGCTCGACCAGCTGCAGATAGCGCTCCGGGTCGAAGCTCTCCATGATGACGACCGTGCCGCCCATCCGGATGGTGAGATTGACCGCGGCCTGCGGCGCCGAGTGGTAGAGCGGCGCCGGCGAGAGGTAGACCATACCCTCGCGGTAGTGCCAAAGCTTGGTCAGGAAATCGAACAGCGGCAGGTTCTGCGACGGCGGCTGCTCCGGTAGCGGCCGCACGATGCCCTTGGGCCGGCCGGTCGTGCCGGAGGAATACAGCATCGCGGTGCCGGCAAATTCGTCCGCGATCGGCGTTGACGGCAGGCCTGCGGTGGCCTCTCGCAGTCCGATAATGCGATCGCTCTCGCTTTCGCCGTCGACCACGATGCAGAGCTCGACCCGCAGGCACTCCTTCAGCGCCTCGCGCGCGATGTCGAGCTTCAGCTTCGAGGTGATCAGGATCCGCGACTGGCTGTTGGTCAGGATGTAGGCGAGTTCGCCCGCCGTGAGGTAGGAGTTGACGCAGGTGAAGTAGAGCCCGGCGCGCTCGCCGGCGCCGCAGGCCTCGAGGTAGCGGTTGGTGTTCTCCATGAAGATCGAATAATGGTCGAGCCGCCGCAGCCCCTGCTTGCGGAACAGATGCGCGAGCCGGTTGGAGCGTGCCTCGAGCTCACGATAGGTGACGGTCTCGCCAGTCCCGGCCATGATGAAAGCGGGTTGCAGCGGGCGCAGGTAAGCATGCTTGCCGGTGTACATCGAACTCCAGATCCCCCTTGATCGTGCTTGTTCTCGTTTGACGCGTTTCCTTCACGCGAACCGGTACACACTTCGCTCGAAAACGCTCTATGCAGCCATCTCCAGAATCTCGCGAACCTGGGATGGATCGTCGATCTTGCGCGGATTGCGCGGCACCCAGGGCGTTCGCATCGCTTGCTTTGCGATGCGGTCGAAATGCTCGGGGCCGACGTGGACCTCCTGCAGGGTGCGCGGCATGCCGAGGTCGCGGATGAAGCGGTCGAGCACGTCGCCGGCGTCCGCGCCCGCATGTCCCATTGCGGCCGCGACCAGCGCCTGCCGGTCGGCATTGTCGCGCTTGTTCCAGCGCATCACCGCGGGCAGCATCACGCACGAGGTATAGCCGTGCGGCACGTCGAATTCGGCGCCGAGCACGTAGCCGATGCCGTGGCTCGCGCCCATCGGCACACCCGAGGCGAGCGGGCCGGTGGAGAGCCAGGTGCCGATCTGGCAATCCATTCGCGCCGAAATATCCTTCGGGTCGGCTTTCACCCGCGGCAGGCCGGCCGCCAGCATCTCCAGCCCCTTCAGCGCCTGCGCATCGCCATAAGGATGCGCCTCGCGCGAGCAGATGCCTTCGACGCAATGGTCGACGGCGCGGATGCCGGTCGACAGGAACAGCCATTCCGGCGTGTGCACCGACAGTTCCGGATCGAGGATGGTGGCACGCGGCATCACCAGCGGATGGCGCAGCATCTCCTTCTGCCGCTTGGCCTCGTTGGTGACGCCGGCGATCGACGAGAACTCGCCGCCGGCGATGGTGGTCGGCACGCTGATCTGGCGCACGGTCGGTGGGTTCATCGCGGGCGAGACGCCGCCATGGGTGCGGATCGTCTCGATGCCGTCGGACGTCGTGACGTTGTTGGCGAGGCAAAGCTGCACCGCCTTGGCGCCGTCGGTGATCGAGCCGCCGCCGATCGTGACGATCAAATCCGCTTTCGCGCCGCGCGCCTGCTCCGCCGCCGCGATCACCGCGGCGCGCGGCGTATGCGCCGGCATCTTGTCGAACGTGCCGACGCAGCGGCGCCCAAGCGCCGCGCGAACCTTTTCGATCTCGTCGGTCTCGCGGTTCAGCGTGCCCGACACCATCAGAAAGGCGCGCTCGGCGCCAATCCGGTCCAGTTGCTCGACGATGGCCTCACGCGCGGGCCGCCCGAACACGACCTCGTCCATGGCGCCGAATACGACACGGCCTCGATGCACGCGCCTGTCCTCCCTCAACACGGTCCGCCTTGCTGGCGGACCTTTGCGGCGAGGTTAGCGGAGGAAATCGGGGCCGTCATCAGGGTCCTGCCGGTGGTTTGATGCGGTCGCGCCGCCCATTCCGCTGTCGTCCCCGCGAAAGCAGGGACCCATAACCACAGGGTTGCGTTGTTGAAGTGAGCTGTGGCCCGAGCGCTGGCTAAACAATTGGCATCGGTGGTTATGGGTCCCGGGTCGCGCGGAGCCTGTCATCGGGCGGCGCTTCGCGCCGACCCGTTGGCTTGCCCGGGACGACATCGAATATGTGGCGCTCGCGTGAGTCATACATCCGCATCCTCGCGGCGCGTTGCATCCGAGTCTTGCGTTTACTTGCCTCCCCCTGGAAGCAGAGGGCGCCCCGGAATGACGGTGAAAGCTTCAGGTCGAAATCGGATGACCGGCAGAAATCTTGACGGCAACATCGCGGCGTGTGTTACACCTCGAAAGCAACAGGGACGTGCGCATGACATCGACCGTCGATCTCGCGAAACTGCATATTGACGACTTCACGCCGCATCAAGATGCGGAGTTCGCGATGCAGGCGGAGAGGGATCGCGTCGTGCCGCTGAAGCTCGCCAAGGTCGAGCCCGCGGGCAACAGCGGCCGGCCGGGCGGCGCGTTCTCGCTGCTGTTCACGGCGCCGAAGGGCGCGTGGCTGCCGCAGGCGATCTATCCGGTGCGGCATCCGGCATTGGGCGTGATCGAGATGTTCCTGGTGCCGATCGGTCCGGTCGCGGACGGCAATGGTTATCAGGCGATCTTCACCTGACGCTCTGCCGCCCGCCAGCGCATCAGGTCGTAAACGCCCTTGTCTTCCTCGGTGATGAAGCCGAGCCGCCGGTAGAGCCGCATCGCCGGGTTGAGCTTCTCGACGTGGATCGAGACGTCCTTGCCGGCGGCCTTCGCCTCGTCGATCGCGTCGCGCAGCAACGCTTCGCCGTAGCCCCTGCCGCGATGCTCCGGCAGGAAGGCGATGTCGATGATGCGGTGCTGGCTCGGCCAGCGTTCGAGATAGAACCGGCCGACGTCTTCACCTTGGCGCGCGACCACCAGCCAATCGGCGTTCGGATAGTGCTGCTGGTAGTGGGCGTGCTGGGCGCGGAATTGCTGCTCGAGAAAGGCGGCCTTGTCGGCCTCGCTCCACGGCACCGGCGCAAGTTCCTCGGCGCGCGTCGAGGCATAGAGGCGGCGGAGGAACGGCAGGTCCGCCTCCGACAGGCGGCGAAAGCCGCAACCGACTTCGGCCGCGCGCGCCCAGCCGAAGGCGGGCGTAATGGTGCCTGGTGCGTCGAGAGCCAAAACGAGCTCAGCCTCGCGCCGGGAAGACACCCTGCAGTGCGATGCAGAAGTTCAGCGTGAGGTAAGGCTGCATGTTGTTGTGCGGAAGGTTGCCGCCCGTCATGCCGATCATGGTGGCGTTCATCTGCGTCAGTGTTGGCGCCGGGCTCCCGGGCACGTAGGCGAACGCGTTGGCCGATTTGCCGAGGATGCGGGTCGGGCTCGGGACTTGAACGTCGGCCGTGTCCTGAGTACCGACGTTCACGGGGTGGTTGTGCTGCGGTATCTGGTTTTGCAGCAGCGTCACATTGGGGGAGCCGATGGTCTCGCCGAGGTCATACAGCGACAGCCCCGGGCCCTGTCCGGGCGCCAGCGGTGCGTTGCCCTGCATGTTGGGAAGCGCGAAATTCGAGGTGCCGTTGCCGCCATAGGTGACGCCGAGCAGCGAAAACAGCGCCGTGTTCTGCGAGATCGGCAGGATCTGGCCGCTGCAGAAGGCCCAGCCCTTGGGAGCGAAGTTGAACGGAAAGATGCGGATTTCGGCGACGAAGGGGTCGGCCATGGTGTCGCGCTCCTAGCCCTGGCTCGGGAAAATGCCGGACAGCGAAATGATGAAGGTGACGCAAAGCAGCGGCTGCAAATTGCTGTGCGGCAGGTTTCCGCCGGTATTCGTCAGCATTCCGCCTGCCATGGGCCCGTCGGGCGGCTGGCCGTCGATATACATCGCGATTGTGCCGGTCGTCTGATCGAGAATATTTCCCTGCGGGTTCGACGCGGTGCCGGTCTGCTTCGCGGCGATGAAGGCGTGCGAATGCTGCGGGATCGTCTGCGTCGTGAGTGTTACGTTTTCGACGCCGCCAGTCTGCCCCATGGCATAGGTCGTGCCGCTGCTGGCGGTGCCCGTGTGGATTGGCACACGGCCGCGCAGATCGGGGACCGCGAAGGTGGATTGGCCATCGCCGCCATAGGTGGTGCCGATCAGATTGAACAGCGCGTCGTACTGGGAGATCGCCAACAGGCTGCCGTCACAGAAATTCCATCCGACCGGGGCAAAGCTGCCGCCGAACATACGGATTTCGCCTAAATAGGATTCTGACATCGGCGCTTCTCGTCAATTCTGCGAGGGGAAAATGCCCTGGAGGGCAATGCTGAAATTGATCGTCAGGAACGGTTGCATGTTCTGATGGGCCTGGCTGCCGCCGGCATTGCCCACGGTCAATGGATTGAGCGGGGTGATGTCGGTCGTCGACGTGCTGTAGCCGTTGTTGAAGGCACCGAGATAGGCCCCCGAATCGAGCGGCTGGCTACCGTTGCTGTTGGTGGCGTTGGCCAAATGATTGTGCTGCGCCATCTCGTTGATCGTGAGCGTGTGGCTCTCCTCGCCGCCGCGTTGGCCGAGCGTATAGCCGGGGCCCATACTTATCGGCACCCGGCCTCGAAGGTCGGGCAGGCCAAAAGTGACGCGCCCGTCCCCGCCATAGGTCGTACCTAGCAACGAGAACAGTGCCTGATTCTGAGCGATGGGAAGCAGTTGGCCGTTGCAAAATGCCCAACCCTTGGGCGCAAAGCCGAACGACATCATGCGGACTTCGGAAAGAAACGGATCGGCCATCGGTCCTCCGCGAATACGTCGTACGATTTGTGAAAAATTCGAAGCAATGATGCTGCGTGCGCAACGTCTGCACGATAGCGTGTTTTGCGGTTAGTGCAACCTCAACGATTGTCGGGTTTCCGCGATTTTTTCGATTCCGCGGCCGCGCGAGCCATTCGCAGTTCGCGACGAGACGGTATCGCTGCTGACGGGACCGTTGTCACGAATCGGACATGTCCAGGCGGACATCATGAGGCGATTAAAGTTTGCCGGGTCGACGGAAGCGTGGATCCCATCCATCTGAGGCAACGCCTGCCGGAACGCTTCGGCAGGCGTTGTGTAGTCGATACGGTGCCCGGTCAGACGATCAGGTCATGGTGCAACTGGGCGTGGTTGTCGGTCGGCGTGCCGCCCATGGCGGCAAACGTTGCCTCATGGCCGACCCACCATGGGGTGCCGGCATTGGCGTGCCCGCTGAACAGATCGGACCAGGTCTGGGTGTTCGCGGCCGGGTCCGCGTGGCTCGTGCTGGCCTGCGACGGCGTCTGGGTGAACGACGAGAAGTCGAAGCCGTCGCGGTTCAGAGCCGAGGATGTGTTGCTCTGCATGGGCATCGCCTTCGCCGATCCCACATTGGCCTGCGTGACATCCGCGGCGGTTGGGAGCCGCCGCTCGCCGTCGGCGAGACTGATATACATCAGGTCGTTGACATCGGATGACGACGTCAGGTCGGGGAGGCCGAGCACGTGCCCCAATTCATGGACCACGGCGGTCAATAGATCGAGATGACCGGCTGCGGCCGTCGACGAATCGGTCTGCAGATCGGAGCCGGAAGCATTGAGCGCGTGGGTGAACTCAAAATTGTCAAACGGTGTCGAATCGACGAACCAGCCATGGCCGGCGGCATCGGCATCGATCGTAATGTGGCCGGCGCTTTCCAGGCCGACCACCCGGCCGGCGAGATCAGCGACGCTGAAGGTGACGGCATGCAGCGCGGCCAGTTGATCCGCGTCCACGCCAGCCTTTGCCCATTGGGTAATGGCCGCCGAGACGACCGAGTCGAGCTGGCTTTGCGTCAGGTGGGTTTCACCCGGGGTCGCGACGGCGGCCTGCACGCCGCCATCGGCGGCGAGCAGCGGCGACGAGCCGAAGCCGTTGGTGCTGCCCGCCGTGACGCTGATGGTCGGCGCCGTGGTGACCGTATTGTGCGCCAGGACGTAGCTCGAGATCGCGGCGGTATCGGTCGCGCCGCCGCCATAGGACGAGCCGTCGCCCGAGTGCAGGCCGACGGTCGTGGCAAACCGATCGCGCAGCCGGATATCGGTGCCGGTCGCGCCCGAACCGAGGAACTGATTTTCCTGGGCGCCGGTGCCGCCCAGCGTCAGCGAGACGCTCTGCGCATCGCCCGCGACCGTGCCGGCATTAAGTTCGAAGCCATGAGCGCCGAACGCACCCGGGTTGGACACCGTGTTGCCCATGACGATCGCGGTCAATAGGGCGTTGCCGCCGTTCGCAGCGTCACCGGTCTGCAGTTCGATTCCGTCGTTGTTGTACTGATACAGATCATTGTTGGTGATCGTGACGCTGGAATTGGCCCCGCCCATCGTGACGAAGCCGATGTCACTGCCCTGGGCGGAGCCGCTGTTGGCGACGCCGGCGACGCCGATCGTGTTGGAATCGATCGTGCCGTTGAACGAGCTTGCTCCTGATCCCGTGCTGATGCCGAGCGCGGTGCCGAGGGCATCACGCATGGTATTGTTGGCGATGTTGAAGGTCAGGTTGGCGTGGTCGCCGGTCCCGCCGGAGCTGATGGTGATGCCGCCGCCGCCCGAGACGATATTCTGGTTGTTGTTCGAGAAACTGTTTCCGTTCAGCACGAGGTCCGAGCTGACGCCGCCGTGCAGATCGAGCTGGAACAGGTCGCCGCGCGCCGACGTGAATGTCGAATTCTGAACGGTCGCGTTGAATGTTCCGTCGGTGGCCTGGAACACCAGGGCATCGCCCGAGCTGTTTCCGGCCGCAGAATTGGTCGCGAAGGTCGAGCCGGTGATGGTGATGCGGTTGAGTGTCTGACCGCTGTTGTTGAAGACGTGGAACGCATCGAGCGCTGCGCCCGTGAAGGTCGAATTCGTTACCGACGCCGTGCCGGACAGGCCGGTGAAGTAGACGTCGCCCTCGCCGATGCCGCCGACGTTGGTGCCGTTGGTGCCGGTCACCGTGGTGTTGCCGAGGGCAAAGCCGGTGACGCTGGTGCCGACGATGCCGTAGTTCTGGAAGTCGTGCATCGCCAGGTAGGAGAGCTGAACGTCCCTGGTGTTGTTCAGATAGACGCCGCTGCCCTGCGTGGTGCTGCCGTCGGCGCCGGTCTTGTTGGCGATGGTGCCGCCGCTGCCCGCCGTCGAACCGTCGCCGGTGATGTGCAGGCCGCCATTGCCGGCGGCCGTGCCGGTATTCGAGAGGATGATGCCGTTGTTGGACCCACCGCTCGAGGTGATGCTCTTGAGGATGAGGTTGGACGAGCCGATCTGGGTGTTCTCGACATCGAGCGCGGTGCCGGTGCCCGACGTGATGGAATTGTTGGTGCCGGTCAGCGTGATGGTGCCGCCATGGGTGAAGCTCATGCCGGTGCCGCTGGCAGTCTTGACCGTGATGTCGGACATCGTGACGGTGCCGACATTGTTATTGTCGTCGCTGATGCCCATGCCGGTCGAGGCCGAGGTATCGATGCTGACGCCGCTGATGCTGTGGCCCGAGGTGCCGAGCAGGTCGATGCCGTTGTCGGCGCCGGTCACCTTGATGACCGGATCGGTGCCGGTCGCAGTGTTGGCGGTCACCACAGCGCCGGTCACCGGATTGGTGAACGTCAGGGAGTGACTGCCGCCGACCAGGTTGACGCCATTGGCGAGGTTGATGCCGTTGGCCTCGGTATAGGTGCCGGACCTCAGCACGACATAGTCGCCAGAGCCGGCCGGATTCGCCGCGTTGTAGGCGGCGATCGAGGTGTATGGATCGGCCGCGGTGCCGAGATTGGCGCTGTTGGCCAGCGCCGTGGGCGAGTTGTCGATATAGAACACCTGCGGGACGACACCGACGTGGAAGGTCTGGGCGCCCGACGTGAGCGGCCCGCCGGTGCCGGTGTTGCCGTTGTCGTTGATGTTCAGCGTGACGGTATCCGAGCCGGTGAAGCCGTCGTCGCTGTTGTATGTCAAGGTCGCCAGCGCGGTGTTGACCTGTGCGACGGTGCCGGTCAGCGTCACCGTGTGGCTGCTGTTGTTGGTGGAGCTGGCGAGCCCGGCGGTATTGAAGGTCAGGTTCGCATGGCTTGAGGCAATCGTCGCCGTGACATTGCCGCTGGCGGCATCGATGTCGGCGACCGAAAGTCCTGAAATCGCGAAGTCGGTGTGCGAGAATGCCGTGCCGATCGAATTGTCCGCCGGCACCGACGCGGTGGGTCCGTCGTCCACCGCGGTGACGCTTCCCGTCGTCGATCCCGTCCCGGTGTTGCTGCCGCCATTCGCGGTACCGCCGTCATCGTGCACGGTCAGGCTGTAGGAGCGCGCGGTGGTGTCGGGGTTTTCGCTGGTGTTGTTGAACTGGATCAGGTCCAGCGCCGCATTGTAGTGCGCAAGCGTGTCGGTACCGGTGAAGCTGATCGTTTCGGTACCGGCGGTGCTGGTGATCTCGAAGTGGATGCCGCCGATATCGCCGCTGTTGCCGGCGTGGCCTGCGATCGACAGCGCATCCGAAGGCTTCAGATTGTTCAGAACGAAGGTCGCATCGGTCAGGTTGTTGCCTTCGGCATCCGTGATCGTCAGGTTCGGCGTGATCGTGACCGGCGTCGAGTTCGCTGCCGGCGTGCCGTTCGGCGGCTCGGAGAAGCCGGTGATGGCACCGAAGCTCACGACCGGCGCATCGTTGACCGGGGTGACATGGATGGTCGAGGTCGAGGTGTTACTGCTGTCGGTGCCGTCGGTGACCGTAAAGCTGACGGTGCGATCCGCCCCGGACGGGTTGTCGCTCGAGTTGAAATAGGTGATGGAATCGAGCGCGGCCTTGTAGTTGGCGACGCTGGCGGAGCCGGTCAGCGTCAGCACGCCGGTCCCGGAATTGTACGAGCTGGTGATGCCGTTCTGGTTGACGAAGCCCAGCACGTCCTGGCCGGCGGCGAAGCCGCCGGTGATCTGCACCGTCGCGCCAGTCAGGTTGGCGCTGTCGACGTCGGTCACGTTGACCGACGCATCAATCACGGTCGCGGCCTGGTTTTCGGTGTAGTTCAGCGTGCCGCCGGCGGTCGTGACCGGCGGATCGTTGACCGGCGTGACGTTGATGGTGCCGGTGACCGGCGTGGAGGTCGCCGTGCCGTCGCTTGCGATGATCGTGACGGTGCGCGCCAGGCCCGACGGGTTGTCGCTGGTGTTCTGATAAGTCACCGAGGCGAGCGCCGCCTGATAATCGGCGACGCTGGCGGTGCCTGTCAGCGTCAGCATGCCGGTTCCCGCATTGAACGAGCCGGTGATGCCGTTCTGGGACGTAAAGGCGAGGACGTCCTGACCGTTGGCGTAGTTGCCGGTGATCTGCACCGTCGCGCCGGTCAGCGTAGTGTTGTCGACGTCGGACACGATGATGGCCGGGTCGAACGCGGTCGCGGCCTGGTTCTCGGTGTAATTGAGGGTGTGACCGGCGGTGACGACGGGCGGGTCGTTGACCGGGGTGACGTTGATGGTGTCGGTGACCGGCGAGCTGTCGAGCGTGCCGTCATTGGTCGTGATGGTGACGGTGTGCGCCAGCCCGGACGGATTGTCGCTGGTGTTGATGTACGTCACCGACGCCAGCGCGGCCTGGTAGTTCGCGACGCTGGAGGAGCCGGTCAGCGTCAGCGTTCCGGTCGCGGCATTGAACGAGCCGGTGATGCCGTTCTGGTTGGTGAAGCCGAGGACATCCTGGCCGTTGGCGTAGTTGCCGGTGATCTGCACCGTCGCGGACACCAGATTGGCGTCGTCGCCGTCGGTGACGGTGATCGCCGAATCGATCACGGTCGCGGCCTGGTTCTCGGTGTAGTTCAGCGTGTGGCCGGCGGTGACGACCGGCGCCTGGTCGACCACGACGGCGATGGTGAAGGTCTGCTGGCTGTGCAGCGTACCGTCGCTCGCATCGACCGTGACGTCATAGGACGGGTCGGCAATGTTGATCTTGCTGGGATCGGCGACCGTTATCTTGCCGGTGGTCGCATCGATGGTGAAGCCGCCGCCGGAGGTGTCGCCGACCAGCGAATAGGTCACGGCGGGGCCGTTGACGTCGGTCGAGGATGCCGTGACGCTGGTTCCCGCGCCGACCGGCGCGTTGACCGCAACGCGGTTGGCGCCGGCGTCGGCATCGACCGGGGTCGACGGCGCGACGTCGGTGACGGCGATGGTGAAGGTCTGCGAGCTCGAGAGCAAACCGTCGCTGGCCTGCGCGGTGACGGTGTAGGCGTGCCCGGCCGGGCTTTCGTAATCGATCTTGGAGCTGTCCGCGACGGTGATGACGCCCGTCGTCGCGTTGATGGTGAAGCCGCCGCCGGAGGTGTCGCCGATCAGCGACCAGGTCACGGCCGGGCCGTTGACGTCGGTTGCCGCCGCGGTGATGCCGACGGTCGAGCCGTTGGCTGCGCCTTCGGCGATCGTGTTGGTGCCGGCGTCGGCATCGACCGGGGTCGACGGTGCGGCGTCGTTGACGGCGATGGTGAAGCTCTGCGAGCTCGCCAGCGTGCCGTCGCTGGCCTGCGCGGTCACCGTATAAGAATGGGTCGGGCCACTGCCCTCATAATCGATCTTGGTCGGGTCGGCGACCGTGATGACGCCGGTCGTCGGGTCGATGGTGAAGCCGCCGCCGGAGGTGTCGCCGATCAGCGACCAGGTCACGGCCGGGCCGTTGACGTCGGTCGCATGCGCGGTGATGCCGACCGCAGTGCCGGCGGCCGCGCCTTCGACAACGCTGTTGGCGGCGGCGTCGCCGTCGACCGGCGTCGATGGCGCAACATCCGCGATGTTGATGGTGAAGGTCTGCGAGCTCGCCAGCGCGCCGTCGCTGGCTTGCGCGGTGACGGTGTAGCTGCCGCCCGAGCTTTCGAAATCGAGCTTGCTCGAATCGGCGACGGTGACGACGCCGGTTGCGGCATTGATGGTGAAGCCGCCGCCGGAGCTGTCGCCGATCAGCGAATAGGTCACGGCCGGACCGTTGATGTCGGTCGCCGACGCGGTGATGCCGACGGTCGAGCCGTTGGCTGCGCCTTCAATGACGGTGTTGGCGCCGGCGTCGGAGTCGACCGGGGTCGATGGCGCGACGTCGGTGACGGCGATCGTAAAGGTTTGCGAGCTCGCCGTCGTGCCGTCGCTGGCCTGCGCGGTGACGGTGTAGGCGTGGCCGGGAGCGCTTTCGTAATCGAGCTTGGTGCTATCCGCGACGGTGATGACGCCGGTTGTCGCGTCGATGGCGAAGCCGCCGCCGGAGGTGTCGCCGATCAGCGCATAGGTCACCGGCGGGCCGTTGACGTCGATCGACGACGCCGTGACACCGACGGTCGAGCCGTTGGCGGCGCCTTCGGCGATCGCATTGGCGCTGGCGTCGCTGTCGACCGGGGTCGACGGCGGGGCTTCGGTGACGGCGATGGTGAAGGTCTGCGAGGTCGCAAGGGTGCCGTCGCTGGCCTGCGCGGTAACGGTATAGGCGTGGCCGGGCGCGCTTTCGTAATCGAGCTTGCTCGGGTCGGCGACGGTGATGACGCCTGTTGTCGCGTTGATGGTGAAGCCGCCGCCGGAAGTGTCGCCGGTCAGCGAATAGGTTACCGCCGGGCCGTTGATGTCGGTCGAGGATGCGGTGACGCCGACCGTGGTGCCGACGGCCGCGCCTTCGACGACGGTATTCGCGGCAGCATTGCTGTCGACCGGGGCCGACGGCGCAACGTCGGTGACGTTGACGGTAAAGGTCTGCGTGCTGGTCTGCGTGCCGTCGCTGGCCTGCGCGGTGATCGTGTAGGCGTGGCCGGGCGCGGTTTCGAAATCGACCTTGGTGGGATCGGCGACGGTGACGACGCCGGTCGCGGCGTTGATGGTGAGGCCGTGGGCATCGCCGACCAGCGAATAGGTCACGGTGCCGCCATTGATGTCGGTGGCGTGCGCGGTGATGCCGACGGCGGTGCCGATGGCGGCGCCTTCGACCACTGTGTTGGTCGCGGCGTCAGAGTCGGTGGGAGCCGACGGCGGGGCGTCGGTCACGCCGATCGTGAAGGTTTGCGTCGTCGTGGTCGCGCCGCTCGTCGCCTGCACCGTGATGGTGTAGGCGTGGCCCGGCGCGCTTTCGTAATCGAGCTTGTTCGGATCGGCGACGGTGACGACACCCGTCGTGGCATTGATGGTGAAGCCGCCGCCGGAGGTGTCGCCGGTCAGCGAATAGGTGGTTGCGGGGCCGTTCGGATCGACCGCGGAGGCGGTGATGCCGACCAGCGTATTGACGGCAGCGCCTTCGACGACGCTGTTGGCGGAGGCATTAATGTCGACCGGGGTGCTGACCGCCACGTCGTTGACGTTGATCGTGAAGCTCTGCGAGCTGACGCCGCCATGGCCGTCGCTGGCCTGGACCGTGATGGTGTAGGCGTGGCCCGGCGCGGTCTCGAAGTCGATCTTGGTGGAATTGGCGACGGTGACGATGCCGGTGGTGGGATCGATCTTGAAGCCGCCATTGGAGGAATCCGATGTCAGCGAGTAGGTGACGCCGGGGCCGTTGACGTCGGCCGACGACGCGGTGATGCCGACCGAGGTGTTGACCGCGGCGCCCTCGTTGACGGCGTTGGCGGTGGCGTTGCCGTCGGTCGGTGTCGAGGGCGGCGCATTGCTGACCGCGATCGTGAAGCTCTGCGACGAGACGAAGATACCGTCGGTCGCCTGCACATTGACAACGTAGCTGCCACCGGAGCTCTCGAAATCGACCTTGGAGGGATCGGCAATCGACACCACGCCGGTATTCGGATCGACCTTGAAGCCGCCATGCGAGGAATCGGACGCCAGCGAATAGGTGACCGGAAGACCGATCAGGCTGGTGGATTGCGCGGTGATGCCGACCGATGTATTGGCTGCGGCGCCCTCAACAACCGTGTTGGCGCCGGCATTGGCGTCGGTCGGAGGCGATAGGAAGCCGGGCACGGGCGGCCACGGCGTGCCGGGAGGACAACCCAGGTAAAGATATTGCAGACCATACGTATTGACGAACGCCTGCGCGGCCGGATCCAGAATGATATTGCCGCTCGGATCGAGATGAAGCTCGGGGCGGGTTAAACCACCGATTGTATAGGCAGGTATGGTCGTCATGAGCACTCCCGCGATCGGCGTGAAAGCCGATCAACTAACTACAATTTTTGGGGACGACGAGGTGTGAAGCAGTTCACACGTTGAGGTTGACTACTTGCGATCCGAGATCGCACCGGTCCGCTCGCAATATGCGGACACCGCGACGGTTGCGGAGTCCCGACATCAGCAAGTTCAAATGCGCTTGCCATTACGTAATCGCTTCCACTCACTCACGCCGCGAGAAAAGCCCAATGAATGTTCGAGAAAAGCGCGGCGGCCAAGAAAATTTACCGGTTGGCAACCACGACCGTATTGTCGATGCTTCCGAGTGTCAATGTGTGTCCACGTGATACCGCGCCGTTAACCACGATTCGGCCATGCAGCGGGAGGTAGAGTGTGGGAACTCGACCATTTTTAATCTTGTGCGACCCCCGGTGGTTTCTGCGCCGCAGGCGGAATTGTCGTTGTGTGACGAACATGTGTCGGTGATTCGCCTTGTGATTGATTCCCGGCAGCCGTCTGTGATCTCTCCTCACCCGAAAGGCCAGTGAATCTGTCCCTTCCTGTCGTCACGGCTTCGCGATCACGTCGTAAGGCTTTCAGATTGCGCAACTATTTGCTTGATCCGGCGGCCATCTTGAACAGACTGGGGAGCGGCTACATCTGTGACGTCCGCTGCCGCGACATTGCGGTGGTCCATCCGCGTTGAATCACCGCAAGTTTAATTGCGACTTTCGTAGCCCTGCACTGATCCTTGGGGAGAGGGAATTGAGTTCGATTGACAGAACGGGGCGTGTGGCTCCGGTGACCGGCGTCGAGCGTCATTCGCTTCGCCGCCATGCCTCACGCGGCCTGCCGCTCAGGCCTTGGCTCGGCCTTGCGCCGATCGGGCTGCTGGCGGCGCTGGCGCTCGGCGGCTGCGACAACAAGAGCGCGCAATCGCAGGCCGCGCCTCCGCCGCCGCCCGTGACCGTCGCGCAGCCGGTCAAGCGCACGGTCACCGACTGGGACGAGTTCACCGGCCGCTTCGAGGCGATCGAGGAGGTTCAGGTCCGCGCCCGTGTCGGCGGCTTCGTCAACAGCGTCGAGTTCAAGGATGGTGCGATCGTCCATGCCGGCGATCTGCTCTACATCATCGACCCGCGGCCGTTCGAGGCTGTCGTGCTGCAGGCCGAAGGCCAGCTGGCTGACGCGCGGGCCAAGGGGGAGCTTGCCAAGCGCGATCTCGAGCGCGGGTTGAACCTCGTGCAGACCAGCGCGGTCTCGGAGCAGGTCGTCGACCAGCGCCGTCAGGCATTGCAGGCGGCGCGCGCCGCCGAGACCCAGGCCGAAGGCACGCTGAAGGCCGCGCAGCTCAATGTCGAATTCACCCATGTGCTGGCGCCGATCACCGGCCGCGTCAGCCGGCATCTGGTCACTCCGGGCAATCTCGTGCAGGGCAGCGAGGGCGGCGCGACGCTGCTGACCTCGATCGTGTCGCTCGATCCGATCTACATCTATTTCGACGTCGACGAGGCGACCTATCAGCGCAACAGCAAGCTGTGGTTCGAAGGCAGGCGGCCGAGCTCGCGCGACACGGCGAACCCGGTGCAGATCGCGTTGACCGGCGAAACCAAGCCCTCGCATGAGGGCAAGATGGACTTCCTCGACAACCGGCTCGACGTCTCGACCGCGACCTTGCGCAGCCGCGCGGTCGTTCCGAACAAGGATCTGTCGGTCCTGCCCGGCCAGTTCGGCCGCGTCCGCATCATCGGCTCCTCGCCCTATGAGGCGCTGCTGATCCCGGACAGCGCTGTTGCCACCGACCAGTCGCGCAAGATCGTGTTCGTGGTCAAGGACGACAACACGGTGGAAGCAAGAGCGGTCACGCTCGGGCCGCTCGACGATGGCTTGCGCGTCGTCCGCGAAGGCCTCAAGGCGGAGGATCACGTGATCGTCGACGGCCTGCAGCGCGCCCGCGTCGGCGCCAAGGTGACGCCAAAGATGGCGCAGGCTCCGGCGGATTCCAAGCCCGCGGCAGGCGACAAGCCCGCGGCCGCTGACAAGCCCGCCGCAGGTGCCAAACCATGAATCTCGGCAGGCTCTCCATCAACCAGCCCATCCTCGCGATGGTGCTGTCGATCGTGCTGCTGATCGTCGGCGCGATCGCCTATCCGACGCTGCCGGTCTCGGAATATCCGCAAGTGGTGCCGCCGACCGTCGTCGTCACCACGCAATATCCAGGCGCCTCGGCGCAGACCGTGTCCGACACCGTCGCCGCGCCGATCGAGCAGGAGATCAACGGCGTCGAGGACATGCTGTATCTCTACAGCCAGGCGACGTCGAACGGCCAGCTCACCATCACCGCGACCTTCAAGCTCGGCACCGACCTCGACAAGGCCCAGGTGCTGGTGCAGAACCGCGTCGCGATCGCGCAGCCGCGGCTGCCCGAAGAGGTGCAGCGCAACGGCGTGACCACGCGCAAGAACTCGCCCGACATCCTGATGGTCGTGTTCATGCTGTCGCCCGACGACACGTTCGACCAGCTCTACATCTCCAACTACGCGCTGCTGCAGGTCCGCGACCAGCTGTTGCGGCTCGACGGCGTCGGCGACATCCAGATGTTCGGCGCGCGCGACTATTCGATGCGGCTGTGGCTCGATCCCGACCGGATCGCCAATCTCGGCCTGACCTCGACCGAGGTGCTGGCGGCGATCCGAGCGCAGAACCTGCAGATCGCCGGCGGCCAGATCGCCGAGCCGCCAATCGCCGATCGCGCATTCCAGCCGAACCTCGTCTTCACCGGCCGCCTCAAGGACATCAGGCAGTTCGAGGACATCGTGGTGAAGGCAGGCTCCGACGGCCGCACGGTACGTCTGCGCGACGTCGCCCGCGTCGAGCTCGGCGCGCTGTCCTACGCCACCAACAGCTTCCTGCTGCGCAAATCCGCCGTCGCGCTGCTGGTGACGCAACGGCCCGGATCGAACGCGCTCGCCACAGCCAAGAGCATCTCCGACACGATGGAGCGGATGAAGGCGAGTTTCCCGAAGGGGCTCGACTACAATATCGGCTACAACCCGACCGAATTCATCGCCCAATCGGTCCACGAGCTGATCAAGACGATCTACGAGGCGATGGCGCTCGTCGTCATCGTGGTGCTGGTGTTCCTGCAGGGATGGCGGCCTGCGATCATCCCGATCATCGCGATCCCGGTGTCGCTGGTCGGCACCTTCGCGGTGATGGCCGCGCTCGGCTTCTCGATCAATAATCTGACGCTATTCGGTCTGGTGCTCGCGGTCGGCATCGTGGTCGACGACGCCATCGTGGTGGTCGAGAATGTCGAGCGGCATCTCGAGCACGGCATGAGCAGGCGCGACGCTGCGCTCAAGACCATGGAGGAGGTCGGCGGCGCGCTGGTCTCGATCGCCCTGGTGCTGTGCGCGGTGTTCGTGCCGACCGCCTTCCTCGGCGGCATCTCCGGGCAGTTCTTCCAGCAATTCGCGGTCACCATCGCGGTCGCGACCGCGATCTCCTGCTTCTGCTCGCTGACGCTATCGCCGGCGCTGGCCTCGCAGATCCTGGTGCCGCATGAGGAGAAACGCCCGCCGGCGCGCTGGAACATCATCGCGCGCGGCTGGGACAGCTTCACCGCGCTGTTCAACCGCGTGTTCGACCGGCTCGCGCACGGCTATGCATCGGTGGCCGACTTCGTGATCCGGCATACGGTGGTGATGCTTGCGCTCTACCTCGTACTGATCGGCAGCGCCGGCTGGCTGCTCGCGACCACCTCGCAGGGCTTCATTCCGGCGCAGGACCGCGGCTACGTCATCATCTCGGCGCAGCTGCCGGGCGCCGCGTCGCTGGCGCGGACCACCGCTGTCGTGCGCGAGATCGAGCGGATCGCGCTGGATACGCCGGGCATCGTTCGCGTCGCGGCTTTCGCCGGCTTCTCCGGTGCGACGCGCACGCAGCAGGGCAACGCCGCGGCGCTGTTCCCGGTATTCGACGAGCCGGAGGCGCGCCTGAAGAAGGGGCTGACGGCGAACGCGATCACGGCCGAATTGCGTAAGCGTCTGTCGGTGATCCAGGGCGCCTTCATCATCGTCATTCCGCCGCCGGCCGTGCCCGGTATCGGCACCGGTGGAGGCTTCACCATCCGTGTCCAGGACCGGCAGGGGCGCGGACCCGAACTGCTGGCTTCCGCGACCGATGAACTGGTGACAGCCGCGCGCAAATCGCCGTCTCTCACGTCGGTGTTCTCGCCGTTCACCGCGAACACGCCGCAGCTGTTCGTCGACATTGATCGCGTCAAGGCGCAGAAGCTTGGGGTGCCGATCGCCAACATTAATGACACGATCCAGACCTATTTTGGTTCGACCTATGTCAACGACTTCAACCTGTTCGGCCGCACCTATCACGTTACCGCGCAGGCCGATCTGCCGTTCCGGAAAGACAGCCCCGATCTCGCAAGGCTGCGCACCCGCAACGTCGCCGGCGACATGGTGATGCTCGGCAGCATCGTGGACTTCAAGGACGTCTCGGGACCCGACCGCGTCGCGCGCTACAATCTGTACTCGGCGTCCGAACTGCAGGGTGAGCCGGCACCGGGCGTGAGCTCGACGACGGCGCTCAACACCATCAAGCAGCTCGCCGACCAGACATTGCCGAGCGGCTTTTCGTTCGAGTGGACCGACCTGTCCTACCAGCAGGTCACCGGCGCCAATGCCGGCCTCTACGTGTTCCCGATCTGCGTGCTGTTCGTCTATCTGGTGCTGGCCGCGCAATATGGCAGCTGGACATTGCCGTTCGCGGTGATCCTGATCGTGCCGATGTGCCTGTTCGCGGCCACGATCGGCGTGCGCCTGATGGGCCAGGACGTCAACATCCTGACCCAGATCGGCTTCGTGGTGCTGGTGGGGCTGGCCGCCAAGAACGCGATCCT
Source organism: Bradyrhizobium sp. BRP56 (assembly GCF_020194035.1). Taxonomy (NCBI): domain Bacteria; kingdom Pseudomonadati; phylum Pseudomonadota; class Alphaproteobacteria; order Hyphomicrobiales; family Nitrobacteraceae; genus Bradyrhizobium; species Bradyrhizobium sp. BRP56. Next base: position 35,309 of record NZ_JADYVV010000035.1, on the reverse strand, counting down.
GATCGTCGAGTTCGCGCGCGACATCGAGCTCGAGGGCAGATCGCGGCTGGACGCGGTGATCGAGGCCTGCCGGCTCCGTCTGCGGCCGATCCTGATGACCTCGTTCGCCTTCATCCTCGGCGTGCTGCCGCTGGTGGTATCGACCGGTTCGGGCTCGGAGATGCGGCAGGCGGTCGGCGTTGCCGTGTTCTTCGGCATGCTCGGCGTCACCCTGTTCGGCCTGATCTTCACGCCGATCTTCTACATGGTGGTACGCAACCTCGCGGAAGGAAAGAACGAGGGCAAGCCGGCCGAGCCCAAGGCAACCGTGGCGGGTTGAGGGCGGCACCCAACGTTCCGCAGCAGCAAGTCCTTCCCCGTCATCCTGAGGAGCCTGCGAAGCAGGCGTCTCGAAGGATGCACGGCCACCGGCCGGGCCGTCGACCCTTCGAGACGCGCGTTCCGCGCTCCTCAGGGTGACGGGAAGTTAGCAAGTGCTGTCGACGCAGCCCATACTTTTGGCTGAGCGGAAAGAGATGGGCAGGCGTGGGGTTATAAAATAATGTCGCGCCGATTTTCCTGATAGAAACTGCTGGGAGAGCATAGAATGAAGTCCGGATTTTTGGCCGCGGTCGCGGCCTGCAGCCTGATGCTTGCGGCGCCGGCGATGGCCCAGGGCGTCAAGATCGGCATCCTGAACGATCAGTCCGGCGTCTATGCCGACTACGGCGGCAAATACTCGCTCGAAGCCGCGCGGATGGCGGTCGAGGATTTTGGCGGCGAGGTGCTGGGACAGAAGATCGAGATCGTTACCGCCGACCATCAGAACAAGCCGGACCTTGCGACCGCGATCGCGCGGCGCTGGTACGAGGTCGAGAACGTCGACATGATCACCGAGCTCACCACCTCGTCGGTCGCGCTCGCGGTGCAGGAGCTGTCGAAGGAAAAGAAGAAGATCGACATCGTGGTCGGCGCCGCGACCTCGCGTATCACGGGCGATGCCTGCACGCCCTACAGCTTCCACTGGGCTTACGACACCCGCGCGCTCGCCGTCGGGACCGGCGGCGCGCTGACGGAGGCGGGCGGCAACACCTGGTTCTTCCTGACCGCCGACTACGCCTTCGGCTACGCGCTGGAGAAGGACACCAGCGACATCGTCACCTCAAAGGGCGGCAAGGTGGTCGGCTCGGTCCGCGTGCCGCTCAATTCATCGGACTTCTCGTCCTTCCTGCTGCAGGCGCAGAGCTCGAAAGCCAAGATCATCGGGCTCGCCAACGCCGGACTCGACACCACCAACTCGATCAAGCAGGCGGCCGAGTTCGGCATCGTGCGCGGCGGCCAGAAGCTTGCCGGCCTGTTGATGACGCTGTCGGAGGTGCACGGTCTCGGGCTCGATGCGGCGCAGGGTCTCGTGCTCACCGAGGGCTTCTACTGGGACCACGACGACGCCTCGCGCGCCTTCAGCGAGCGCTTCTTCAAGCGCACCAGCCGGATGCCGAGCATGATCCATGCCGGCACCTATTCGGCGACGCTGAGCTATTTGAAGGCGGTGAAGGCCGCCGGCACCAAGGACAGCGAGGCGGTCGCCGCCAAGCTGAAGGAGCTGCCGGTCGATGACGCCTTCGCCAAGGGCAAGGTGCTCGCGAACGGCCGCATGGTGCACGACCTCTATCTGTTCGAGGTCAAGAAGCCCTCGGAGTCGAAGAAGCCGTGGGACTATTACAAGCAGATCGCCGTGGTGCCCGGCGACAAGGCCTTCTTCACCGCCAAGGAAAGCGGCTGCCCGCTGACCAAGTGAGGCGTGGCTCGCGTATCACGCAGCTCACGACACAACATCACCGTCGTCCCTGCGAAAGCACTAGCGTATATACATATCCTCCGCAGTCTTTCCGGAGTCTTCTCAAAGAGTTGGCCGAAAACCGCAGAGAACTTACTCATCTGCACTAGGGTTGCGCCCGCCGATTTCGGCTCTCGCCTAGTAGCTAACCCCTTGATGATGAGTCGGTTTTCTAGCCTCGAAGAGATGTGTAAATGCCCTAGTGCGAAAGCAGGGACCCATAACCACCGCCTTCAATCGTAGCGTCGGGCTGGAGCCCCAGCCATCGCAAAACTTGGTCCTGTGGTTATGGGTCCCGGGTCAAGCCCGGGACGACAACGGAGTGTGTGGCGACTATCGAAGCTTCAATGCGCCAGCCGCCACACCGCGCCGCCGATCGCGCCGACCCAGAGGATGACGCAGGCGAGCGCCTGGATGGCGAAGCCGGGGCTGCGTTTTGCCACCGCTTCGCGATAGCCGATGAAATAGACGATGCGGCCGATCACCCAGATCGCGCCGACCGCCGCCGCGGCGGTATCGCCGACATAAACCGCGAACAGCCAGAGCGACGGCAGGAAGATCGGCATCCATTCCAGCGTGTTCATCTGGATGCGGTAGATGCGCTCGAAATCCGGATTTCCCGTGATCGCCGGCAGCTTGACCCCGTAGACCGCGCGGGCGCGGGCGACCTGCAGCGCGAAGAAGAAGTGCAGCGCGGCTGCAAGGCAGGTGACGATGGCGGTGTAGTGGTACATGTCAGGCATTTCCTCTTTCCATTGGCCCCGATGTCATGACGGGTCAGCGAAGCCCGGTGTGACATGCGGCCTCGCTTTACCTCTCCCCGCGCGCGGGGAGAGGTCGGAACGCATCGTCAGATGCGTTCCGGGTGAGGGGGACCTCGGCGAGACCAGCTGTCACCGAGTACGCGGAGACGGCCCCTCACCCCAACCCTCTCCCCGTAAGAACGGGGCGAGGGAGCACAGTTATGCCGCGGCCCCATTCGGACCAATTCCGTCACGTCCTAGTACCCCGTCATCTCAAGATAGCCGATTCCGGCGTGGCTGCCTGAAAAGCGGATCGGGCCTTCCCAATAGGGGAAGCTGGTTCCCATCCAGGCCTTCGGATTGAGCGGCGTGGTCTCGATGGCAAGGCCGCGTGCGGGCAGGTTGACGCGCCATGACGTCGGCAGCTTGCGGCCGTCGATCTCGGTGGTCGCGAGCGGCGCGATGCTGTTGCCGCTGGCGGCGATCTCGGCCGAGCGGCCGTCCGGCGTGATCCAGTTGCCGAACAGGTTTTCGCGGCCGTCCTTCTGGCGCAGCCGGTACAGCATCAGCTTCTCGTCGCCGGGCAGATGCAGCGAGAACCAGTCCCAGCCGGTCTGATCGGCCGCCAATGGCTGGCTGCTCCATTCGCGATCCATCCACGCCGAGCCCGTGACGTTGACCGGTCTGTCGTCGATCACGATGCGGCCGGACGCCTTGTAGAACGGCTGGCTGTAGTAATAGGAGGCTTGCCCGCGATCCGACTTGCGGCTGTAGCCGCGGTCGCCCTGCAGCACCAGCGCGCGGTCGGCCTCGAGCCGCAGCGCGGTGCTGAAGTCGGCGGCGGAGGCCTTGAGCTCAAGCGGCGCGACGCGCTGCGCATCGAACGCATCGCGCCCGCGCAGCTCCCAGGCGTCGATCCAGGCGCGGAACGGCGTGGCTTCGACAGCGGCCTGCCCGACGCCGCCGCGGGCAAAGGTTTCGCTGAAGCGGTGCGTGCCGGCGCTGGTCACGGCGGCGTGGCCCATCCAGAGCTGCTGATTGGCCCAGCCCTCGGCCGGTCCGCCCGCTTTCATCGCCTGGCGGAACAGCGTCCACTGCGCGCCATAGGCCGCGCCGCTCGTGTCGGACAGGTTGGCGGTCACGTACCACCATTCAATCCGGAATTCCGGATGCGGGCCGTGGTCCGCGGGGAACGTGAATGGCTTGCCCGGCGTGACGGCGGCAAATCCTTCCGCGGTCTCGCCGAGCCCGGCGAAGCCCTGCGCGAACGTCTTGCCGCCGAGCGCCAGCCCCAGCGCACCGCCGGCAAAGGCGCGACGGGTGATGGTGCCGCTAGCGCTCATTGACAAAGATCCTGATCAGGCTGGCGGGCTGCATGCGCGCCAGCCTCGCGACCGGAAGCGCCGCGGCACAGAATGCGGCGGCCAGCGCCACCGCGAGCAGCTCGATCAGCTGCAGCGGGAAAATGTGGAACGGCAGCCGCCAGCCGAACGCCTTGACGTTGACGATCGCAAGCAGGCACCACGCCACCAGCAGGCCGAGCGGCAGCGCGAACAGGGCGGTGATCAGCGCGACCGCCATGGTCTTCAACAGTTCGAGCGCGGCGAGCCGCCGCCGGGTCAGGCCGATCGCCCACAGCGGCGCCAGCTGCGGCAGCCGCGAATTGGCCAGCGTGAGCAGGCTGGTCAAGAGCGCGACGCCGGCGACACCGAGGGTGAAGGCGTTGAGCGCGGCGGTTACCGAGAAGGTGCGATTGAAGACCCGCCTGGATTCTGTTTTCATCCTCGCCTGGTCGGCGACGTTGCGGTCGTCGAGGCCGAATTTCTCCTGCAGCGCGGTGATCAGCGGTGCGATCTTGTCCGGTGCCATGCGGAGACCCATCCGCGTCATCGGTGTCTGCGGGAAGCGCCGGGTCAGCGCGGCGAAGTTGACCGCGATCTGGCCCTTGGGGTTGCCGTAATCGGCATAGATGCCGACGATCTCGAGCGGCCAGTTGCCGCCGGGGGCGGGCACCTCGATATGATCGCCGATCGCCAACTTCATCCGCCGCGACAGCTGCTCGCTGACGAGGCAGGTGTAGCCGGGCCGCAGCCGAACCCACGCATTCGCGACGTTTTCGAGCAACGGCCAGCTGTCGCGATAGGTGGCGTGGTCGGGCAGGCCGAGCACCTCGATCGGCGCGCCGCCGAGCTGGGTGTCGGCGCGGCCGCCCGGCAGGATGGCCTGAACCTCGGGCCGATCGCGCAGCCAGGCCTTGATCTCCTTTGCCTGCTGATCGCTGGCGGCGCTGATGTAAACGTCGGCGGCGAGCCTTCCGTCGAGCCAGACCAGGAAGGTGCGGTTAAAACTTTCCACCATGGTGCCGACACCGACATTGACCGCGAGCGCAAGCAGCAGCGCCATCAGCGCCAGCGACAGTCCCGACAATTGCTGGCGGCTGTCTGCCCAGAACCAGATGCCGACCGGCGCCCGCGCGCTGCGCTGCCCGAAGGCCAGCGCAATCTGCAGGACCATCGGCAGGATCAGCGCCGCGCCGAGCATCAGCGCGGCGAGCACGGCAAATCCCGCGATCAGGGAATCGCCGAACCAGATCAGGCCCGCGGCGACCGCAAACACCGCGAGTGCCGCCGCGCTCTGGATGATCAGCCAGCGCCGCTGCGCCTGCTGCCAGGCCTGCGGCTGCGCCGTCGCCAGCACCGGCATCCGGATCGCCTTGGCAAGGCTCGCGGCCGCTGCGGCGAGCGCGCCCAGAATGCTGATGGCGATGCCGGCGAACCACCAGACGGGTTTGAGCGAAAGCTGTCCGGGGATCTGCGCGCCATAGAGCCCACGTAGCGAGGCCGCGACATCCGGCAGCAAGGCAGCCGCGATGAAGTAGCCGCAGACGAGGCCGATGAGGCCGGCGACCAGCGCCAGCGACACCAGCTCGATCACCAGCACGGTGTTGAGCATTCGCGCCGAGACGCCGCAGGCGCGCAGCGTGCGCAGCATCGGCAGCCGCTGCTCGAAGGCGAGGCCGATCGCGGAGTTGACGATGAACAGGCCGACGAAGAACGACAGCAGGCCGAACGCGGTGAGGTTGAGATGGAAGCTGTCGGTGAGGCGTTCGAGGTCGCTCTCGGCGCTCGGCTCGACCAGACGGAGCTTGTCACCCGCCACGCTTTCCAGCGCTGCGTGCGGCGCTTTGGACTTGCCGACCAGCAGGCGCGAGACCTGGCCGGGCATTTTGAGGATGTCCTGCGCGATGCCGATATCGACGATCAGTGCGCCGGGCGCGAGCTCGGCCTGTGCGCGCAGCGGCGGCAAGCTCGTGCCGTTGGCCTGTGGCCGCTCGCCTTCCTTTAGGCCGAGATCGCGCAGCGTTTCGCCCGCCACCAGCATTTCGCCCGGCGGCGTGACGAAGGCTTGCAGGCTGCCGCGTCCGACGGCCGGCGCGTTGCCGACCTCGGACGGCAGCGTTACCGGCTCGACGCCGAGCAGGCGGAAGCTGCGCCCGTCGATCTGGACCCGGCCCTCCAGCATCGGCGACACCGGCCAGCCGGCGCGGCGCAGATCGACGAACAATGTTTGCGGGAAGGTCGCGCTGTCCCTGGCGACCAGCATTGCAGTCCGCGACCCGCCGAAGGTCGCGGCGGCGCGGTCATAGGCGATGCGGGCCTGCTGGTTCAACGCCTGCACACCGCTCCATAGCGCGGTGGCCGAGATCAGCCCGATCAAGAGTGTCGCGAGCTGCATCGGATGCCGCCGCCAGTGGCTGAGCAGCACCGCGAGGATCCAGAGCGCGCGCCTCATGCGACGATTCCGGCATGCAGGGTGACCTGGCGGTCGAGCGTCGCGGCGAGCCGCGCGCTGTGCGTGACCATCAGGAAGCCGCAGCCGGTGCGGGTCACCAGATCGCGTGCCAGTGCCAGCACCTCGTCGGCGGTGTCCTCGTCGAGATTGCCGGTCGGCTCGTCGGCGAGCAGCAACAGCGGCTTTGGCGCCAGCGCGCGGCCGATCGCGACGCGCTGCTGCTGACCGCCGGACAATTGCTCGGGATAGCGCCTGAGCAGGCTTCTCAGGCCGAGGCGCTCGACCAGTTCGTCGTGCCAGGCGGCGTCATGCCGGCCGGCGATGCGCGACTGAAACACGAGATTGTCCGCGACCGTCAGGCTCGGGATCAAATTGAATTGCTGGAAGACGAGGCCGAGCCGGTCGCGGCGTAATTCGGCGCGGCCAGCGTCGTTGAGGTCGGAGACGACGGTGTCGGCGAGGGCGATCTCGCCGCTGTCGGCGGCATCGAGCCCCGCGATCAGATGCAGCAGCGTGCTCTTGCCGCTGCCGGATTCGCCCGATAGCGCCACGCTCTCGCCGGTCGCAACGGCAAGGTCGACGCCGCGCAGCACAGCGACGTCTTCGCCGGCAGAGCGGTAACTCTTGGTCAGGCCGGTGACGCGCAGCACCGCGGCGGTCTGGTCAGATGAAGCGATGGCCGGGCCTCATTGCGGCTTCTGGTATTTCAGGACGAACTCGTCGATCGGCACCGGTGCCTTGAAGACGGGAATGTCCTTGGGGTCCTCCGCATGATGCAGGAAATCGCCCTCGGCCACCAGCTTGAAGCCCGCCGCCTCGATCTCCTGCTTCAAGGTGCTCTCCTCGATCCGGTGCAGCGTCTTGGCGACACCGGTGCCTGCGCCGGTCTTGGCCGAGTGATCCGCGATCACGAGGAAGCCGCCCGGCTTGAGCGCGGCGAACATCTTCCTGTTCATCGCGGCGCGGTCGACCGGCAGATAGGTGATGTCGTGATAGAAAAAGAAGAAGGTGATCATGTCGAGGTTTTTGACCTCGGGCGGGATCGGGTCGTCATAGTCCCGCACCACATGGACGACGTTCTTCATCGCCGGCGCCTTGGCGCGGGTGTCGAACTTGTCCTTGACGAAGCGCTCGAGCACGGTCGCGGAATCCTGTGCGTAGACCTTGCCCGACGGGGCGACGGTGCGCGCCAACAGTTCGGTGCTGTAGCCCGCGCTCGCCGCCATGTCGAGGATCGTCATACCCGGCTTGACGCCGGCAAAGGCGAGCGTCTTGGCCGGCTGCCGGCGCTGATCGACCTGGCGATCCGCATCGCTGCGATCGGGTGCGGCGACGATCGCGGCGTAGTCGGGATTGGCGGCGTCTGCCGCGCGGACTTGAGGCGCGGCAAGCAGCGCGGCGGACACAAGTGCAGCGCAAGCGGTGGCACGTAGGATCAATCTGTTCATGAAATAACCCCGGGCTTTTCGTTGGCCCTGAACATAGCAGTCGGGACATGACAGTTCACCGCTCCACGGGCGCGACCGACGCGATCGTGATCGGGCCGTTAGAAGCGCTCCGGGGCGCACAACCCCGAGGAAATGCGGTGTTGCGTTGCACGGCGAGGCGTGGCTAGCATCGCCGGACGGGGCCGATTTACGAAGCCAAAACGAAACGACGGGGAGCCGGACATGACGACGCAAGCGACGTCCAAGAGGACGTCAGAGGGGCTGTCAAAGGGGACGCCGAAGGGCGCCTGGCAAATCACCTTCCTTCTATTCCTGTTCATGGTGGTGAACTTTGCCGACAAGATCGTGGTCGGGCTCGCCGGCGTGCCGATCAAGAAGGAAATGGGCCTCACCCAGGAGCAGTTCGGCGATCTCGGCTCGTCATTCTTCCTCTTGTTCTCGATCTCGGCGATCGTGGTCGGCTTCATCGTCAACCGCGTCGCCACTCGCTGGGTGCTGCTGATCCTGGCGGTGATCTGGTCGCTGGCGCAGTTTCCGATGGTCGGCACCGTCAGCTTCACGACGCTGGTGATCTGTCGCATCATCCTCGGCGCCGGCGAGGGGCCGGCGTTCTCGGTCGCGGCGCACGCGATCTACAAATGGTTTCCGGACGAGAAGCGTACGCTGCCGACCGCGATCCTGTCGCAGGGCTCCGCGTTCGGCGTGATCCTCGCGGTGCCCGCGCTGAACTGGATCATCGTCAATCACAGCTGGCATCACGCCTTCGGCGCGCTCGGCATCGTTGGCCTGATCTGGGCGGTCGCCTGGTTCGCGCTCGGCAAGGAAGGGCCGCTGGTGTCGACGTCAGCCGTGGCGGCCGACGAGCCGCGGATTCCGTATTGGAAGCTTTTGACCTCGCGCACCTTCATCGGCTGCGTGGTGGCAACCTTCGGCGCCTATTGGGCGCTGTCGCTCGGGCTCACCTGGTTCACGTCCTTCATCATCGAGGGGCTCGGCTTCTCGCAGCACCAGGCCGGCTTCGTCTCGATCCTGCCCTGGATCTTCGGCGCGACGATCGTGCTGCTGACAGGCTGGATCTCGCAGCTGATGCTGACGCGCGGCTTCACCACCCGCGGCGCCCGCGGCGTGCTCGGCTCGGTGCCGCTGATCGTCGGCGGCGCCATTCTTGCGATGCTGCCCTATGCGCCGCCCGGCGGGATCATGATCGCGCTGCTGGTGATCGGCTCCGGCCTGTGCGGCTCGATCTATGTGGTGTGCCCGCCGATGCTCGGCGAGTTCACGCCGGTATCGCAGCGCGGCGCGATCATCGCGATCTACGGCGCGCTCTACACGATCTCGGGCATCCTGGCGCCGATGGTGATGGGCAATGTGATCCAGCACGCGGCCACGCCGATGGGCGGCTACATGTCCGGCTTCACCATCAACGCCGCGATCATGGCCGGCTCCGGCCTGCTCGGATTGCTGCTGCTGTGGCCGAACAGCGAGCGGGCGCGCCTGACCGGCACGTCGCAGCCGGCAGGCACGATCAAAGGCGCGATGTCGCCGACGTAAGGGGCGCGTGGCCTTCCACCCTCCCCTGGAGGGGGAGGGTCGGATCACATTGAGCGCAGCAAAATGTGAGACGGGGTGGGGTGATCTCTCAACACGGGCAGCATCCGTGTGGAGAGACTGTCACCCCACCCCGCTGTGCATTCCGCTTTGCTACATGCCCAGCGACCCTCCCCCTCCAGGGGAGGGTGACGCGGTGGCCGCAGTTCGCATCAATGTCGAGCTCTCTGTAGCCCTAATGCAGCGCAGCGAAATCCGGGGCCGCGCCATCTGCGGACAGAGCTGCCCCGGATTGCGCTTCGCTGCATCCGGGCTACGCGCCGATCGCTGTGTCTCTCAATTCATCCCCTGCGCGCCGCGCACCAGTCTGCCCGGGCGTGCGCCGGTGGCCTTGCCCTCGCGCTGGGTCACGATGCCCGACACGATGGTGGCGTCATAGCCGTCGACCTGTTGCAAGAGGCGGCGGCCGCCGACCGGCAGGTCGTAATGCACCTTCGGAGGGTGCAAATGCAGCCGGTCGTAATCGATCACGTTGACGTCGGCCTTGAAGCCAGGGGCGATCACGCCGCGATCATGCAGGCCGACCGACAGCGCCGTCTTGCGCGACTGTGCCGCGACCACGAACGGGATCGAGAGCTTCTCGCCGCGGCTGCGGTCGCGCGTCCAGTGCGTCAAGAGATAGGTCGGGAAGCTGGCATCGCAGATGATGCCGCAATGCGCGCCGCCGTCGGAGAGGCCGGGCACGGCGCTCGGTTCACGCAGCATCTCATGCACGGCATCGAGGTTACCGTCGGCGTAATTCAGGAACGGCACATAGAGCATGCCGCGACCCTCGTCGGTCAGCATCGCGTCATAGGCAAGCTCTTCCGGCTGACGGCCCTGGCGCCGCGCCTGCGGCCCGAGTGCGTTTTCCGGCGGCTGCTCATAGTTCGGCGGATTACCCAAGAGATACATCTTGTCGTAGTTCGGCCGGAAGAACAGCGGATCGTCGGTCGCCGTCGCGCTCTCGCTCAGGATCGCCGCGCGCACCTCGGGTCGGCGCAGATGCGCGAGCCGCTCGGCCAGCGGCAATTTGGCGATCTCGCGATAGCTCGGATGGGTCTGGAACGGATTGCGCGACAATTCGAGCCCGAGCAGCAGCCCGACCGGCCGCGCCGCGATCTGGGTCGTGATCGACAGGCCGCGGGCGGCGGCTTCATTGATGGTATCCATGGTCTGCCGCCAGCGCCGCGGCGCCTTGTCGGCCTGGGCGACTGAAAACGAGATCGGACACCTTGTGTTCTCGGCGACCCGCAGCATCATCGGCAGGTCCTCGTGCACGGTGCTCTGGTCGAGCACGAATTGCAGCACGCTGCGGCCGACGCCGTGCATCGCGCCGGCGATCGCGGTCAGTTCATCTTCGCCGGCTTTCAGCGTCGGCGTGTAGTCGCCGGTCGAGGTGCGGTGATTGAGCGTGCGCGAGGTCGAGAAGCCCAGCGCGCCCGCACGCACGGCGTCGCCGGCGAGTGCTGCCATCGCCTTGTTGTCCTCGGCCGTTGCGGGATCGCGGCGCGCACCGCGCTCGCCCATCACATAGACCCGCAGCGCCGCATGCGGCAGCTGCGCGCCGATATCCATGTCGAAATTGCGCTTCGACAGCCACTCCATGTAGTCGGGGAAGCTCTCCCACGCCCAGGGAATGCCGGCGGAGAGCACCGGCTCCGGAATGTCCTCGACGCCTTCCATCAGCTGGATCAACCTGGTGTGGTCGCTCGGCCGGCACGGCGCGAAGCCGACGCCGCAATTGCCCATGATCGCCGTGGTGACGCCGTTCTGCGACGACGGCGTGATGTCATGGCTCCAGGTCACCTGGCCGTCGTAATGGGTGTGGACGTCGACGAAGCCGGGCGCCACCAGTTTGCCGCGTGCGTCGATCTCTTCCTTGCCCTTCGCCGAGACCTTGCCGACGTCGGTGATCTTGCCGCCAGCGATCGCGACATCGGCTTCATGGAGGTCGCCGCCCTTGCCGTCGGCGATGGTGCCGCCGCGGATCACGAGGTCTGGGGTCGAGGTCATGGTATTTCATCCCGAGGCTGTTTTTTGGTTGACGGCATCATGGGTCAGCCCCCGATGCTGTCAACCAGCGCCGATGAAGCTCTGGGATGCGCTGATGCTGATTTGCCAGCTGGGATCGAACGTTGCCGCCCGGCGGAAATTTGTTCCGCCGGGCAAATCGCTGCGAACCTAGCGCGCGCCGAAGAACGCTGTCTTCTGGGTCTCTTCGGCCTGCAGCCTGGCGCGGACGCGCATCAGGTCCTTCCAGCCGATATATCCGACGAGGCGCTGATCCTCGCGCGAGATCACAGGCAGATGCGAGACGTTGACCTGCATCAGGCGGTCGGCGAGCCGGTCGAGATATTCGTCGGGATAGGCGACGGTGATCTTGCTGCCGGCCAGCAGCTGCTTGAGCGTCGCGGTGCGATGCTTGCCGGCGCGGCGCCAGCGCAGCACGGACGGCGGGTCGATCACGCCGAGCACGTGATGGTTGGCGTCGACGACGGGAAAGCTCGGGTGACCGGTCTTCGGGTTGGTCAGGAGGGCGGCCGCGCCGTGCAGCGTCATGGTGTCGGCGACGGTCTCGACCGCCTTGGTCATGACGTCGCGCACGCGGGTCAGCGCGAACGGATCGACACGGTACTCGCGCACCAGATGATGGCCGCGCCGCGCCACCTTCTCGGTCAGGATCGAGCGCCGCATCAAAAGCACCGTGACGCCGTGCGCGGTGCCGCAGGCCGCGATCAGCGGCAGCAGCACATGGGTGTTGCCGGTCAGCTCGACCGCGAAGAAGGTCGCGGTCAGCGGCGAGCGCATCGTGCCGCCCATTGTCGCCGCCATCGCCAGCAACGCCCAGAAGCCGGGGCTCGCCGGCGGCAGATAGCCGCTCAGCGCCGTTCCCATCGCGCCGCCCATGATGAGCAGCGGCGCCAGCACGCCGCCCGACGTGCCCGAGCCGAGCGCGACCGACCAGATCACGGCCTTCACCACGAGCAGCAGCAGCGTGGCCTTCAGCACCACATCGCCTTGCAACATCGACGCGAGGTTGTCGTAGCCGACGCCGAGCGCCTGCGGCTCGATCAAGCCGCCGAGGCCGACCACCAGGCCGCCGATCAGCGGCCACCACATCCAGTGGATCGGCAGCTTGAGGAAGATGTCCTCGCAGCCATAAACCAGCTGGGTGAGCACGCCCGACAGCAGCCCGGAGAGGATTCCAATCAGCATCCAGGCGCCGAGCTGCAGCACCGAGATGTCGACGCCGCCGGTGAACGGAAACAGCGGCGCGGGCATGTGTAGGAAGGTGCGTCCGACCGCCGCCACCACGGCGGCGACGGTGACGGGAATGAAGCTGCGCGGCGTCCATTCGAACAGCAACAATTCGACCGCGAGCATGATCGCGGCGATCGGCGTTCCGAACACCGTGGTCATTCCGGCGGCGGCGCCCGCCACCAGCAGGGTCTTGCGCTCGTTGTCGCTGACCGGGAGCATCTGCGCGATCAGCGAGCCGATCGCGCCGCCGGTCATGATGATCGGGCCCTCGGCGCCGAACGGGCCGCCGGTGCCGATCGACACCGCCGACGACAAGGGCTTCAGGATCGCCACCTTGGGATCGAGCCGGGAACGTCCGAGCAGGATCGCCTCGATGGCTTCCGGAATGCCGTGCCCGCGGATCTTGTCGCTGCCGAAACGCGCCATCAGCCCGATGATCAGCGAGCCCGCGACCGGCACCAGCACGGTCCAGAGCCCGAGCGGCGAATCCTGCAATTTCAGGTCGGCGAAGCTGAACTGGCCGAAATAGGCGATGTTGGTGGCGAGCTTGATCAGCTGCAGCAGTCCCGCCCCGGCCAGCACGCCGGCGGCGGAGACAAACACGGCGATCGCCGAGATCACCACGACGCGCGGATCGGTCGTGAAGTCGCTCAGGAGGTGGCTGGCCTTCTCGCCGATTTTGGCGGTGTTTGGGGCGGTGTTCGTGGCGGAGACGCTCGATTTGGTGGAAATGGCGCTCATTGGTGGCGTAAGGCTCGGGTGAAGTGGACGCGGCGTCATATCGCATTGCGATATAATTACAAGCGGGAGACATCGAATGGCAGCGTTGAAAGGACCGTCGAAATCGCCGAGGCAGGACCAGAAGCGGGTTCCCAGCCAGGCCGATTACGAAACGCTGTCGCAATTTCGCTATCTGATCCGCCGGTTTCTGGAGTTCAGCCAGGACGCCGCGAAGGCCGCGGGCCTGACGCCGCGGCAACATCAGGCCTTGCTGGCGATCCGGGGGTATCCGGGGGGCGGGCCGGTTGCGGTCGGCGATCTGGCCGAACGGCTGCGGCTTCGTCACCACACCACGGTCGAACTGGTCGACCGGCTGTCCGAGGCCGGGCTGGTCGAGCGCGTGCTCGATCCCGCCGACCAGCGGCGGGTGCTGCTGAAATTAACCGGCCTTGCGGCCGATCATCTCGCCGAATTGTCGGCGGTCCACCTCGATGAGCTGTCGCGGATCGAGCCGCTCCTGAAGCAGGTGCTGTCGCGACGGTCGGAATGATCGCGCCGCGTGCACGACGTTTCGCGCGTCAGGCGCGCGGACTGGCCGTCTCGGCCTGATACGCCGAGGCCTGCGGCTTGCGCTCGGTGACCAGAGCAAGCAGCACGGTCAGTATCATGAACACCACGGAGGCGCCGAACACCCAGTGCGGCATGTGCTGGTCCATGATCCAGCCGAACAGCAGCGGGCTCACGATGCCGCCGAAGTTGAAGCCGGTGGAGACGATGCCGAAGGCGCGGCCGGCGGCGCCGGGCGGCGCCGCGTTGCGCACCATCATGTCGCGGGACGGCGCGATCACGCCGCCGAGGAATCCGGCAAGCCCCATCGCCAGCGTGAGCGCCACCGGCGGCAGGTCGAGCAGCGCAATCAGCAGCACGAGGGCGGCATTGACCGCGAAGCAGCCCGCGGCAACCTGGCTGTGGCGATGGGTCCAGTCGGCGAGATAGCCGCCGGCGAGCACGCCGGCCGCGCTGGCGCCGAGGAACGCGGTCAGCGCGATATTGGCCGTCGAGAACGACGCGCCGTAGCCGCCCATCAATGCGACCACGCCGAAATTGTTGATGCCGGAGGTCGACAGGCTGAGCAGCGTGAAGAAGGCTGTCAGCACCATCAGCGCCGGCGTGATCACGCTGGCCTTTGGTGCCGCATCGTCCTTTGACTTGTTCTTGTTGGCGCCGGCATCGGGAATGCCGAGCACGATCAGGAACAGCGCCACTAGCGGCCCGACCGCGCCGGCGACGATCAGCGCGCCGAGGCCGCCGATCGAGGCCACGAGCGCCGCCATGATCGCGGGCGCAACCGCGCCGCCGAGGAATCCGGCGAAGGTGTGGATCGAGAAGGCGCGGCCCATCCGCGCCTCGTCCATATGCGCCGAGAGGATTGCATAGTCAGCCGGATGATAGACGCTGTTGGCGAGGCCCAGCAGCACCGCGCAGACGATCAGCGACGTATAGCTGAGATGCAGGCCGAGCCCGATCAGCGCGCAACCGCCGACGGTCAGTCCGATCAACAGGATCTTGCGCGCGCCGATATGGTCGGCGAGGTAACCGATCGGCGCCTGGGTCAGCCCGGAGACCACCGCGAACACCGTCAGCGCCAGGCCGAGCTCGACATAGCCGACGCCGAGCTGCTGCTTCAGGAACGGGAACAGCATCGGCAGCACGAAGATATGGAAATGGCTGACCCAATGGGCGACCGAAATCCCCGTCAGCGTGCGCAGCGCACTGTCGGCTTTCGCTTGCTGCGGTGCGGCCAGAACGTCGACCATGTCGTCGAAAACCCCAGTTCCATAGCGTTTTCAAGCGAAGTGGGTACCGGTTCGCGTGAGAAAACGCGTCAAACAAAATGCCCGGCAGGGCCCGCCGAAAATAGAGATTGGCCGCTAATTGTCCATGAACGCGGGCGCATGGCTGCCCCCGACGCGGGCGTGCCGGATCGACACATGCGGCATTAAATGCGGCGACAAAGCACGGCGGCACGGCGATGATCGGCCATGATCGATCCCAAAAAGCAGCTCCGCGTGCTGGTGTCGGAGGGCTCCAGCACCTCCGGCCGCGAGGCGATCACGATCCTGGGCCTAGCCGGCCATCACGTCGAGGTTTGTGACCCCTCGCGCTGGTGCCTGGCGCGCTACTCGCGCTTTGTCCGCAAATACCACCACTGTCCGCCGCTGCGGTCGGATCCGGCCGGCTTCCTGCGCTTCGTCGAGCGCCTGTTGGCCTCGCGGCATTTCGATGTGCTGCTGCCGACCCATGAACAGGGATTTCTGTTCGCCCGCGCCGCGGCGGGGCTGGCATCACGTACCGGCCTCGCGCTGCCGGATTTCGCCAGCTATCGCGCCGTGCACAGCAAGGCCGGCTTCAGCCGGCTGCTCGACCGGCTCGGGCTGCCGCAGCCCCCGACCCGGATCGTGAACTCGGCCGAGGAGCTGCGCGAGGCGGTGCGGTTTCCATCCGTTGTCAAGACGTCGGTCGGCACCGCCAGCCGCGGTGTCTGGTTCGTGCGCGATGCTGGTGATCTCAATCGCGCGCTCTACGACCTCGAGTCCTCAGGCGATTTTGCCGGCGAGGTGCTGGCGCAGGATCTGGTCACCGGCACGGTCGAGAAGGCACAGTCGGTGTTCTTCCATGGCACACTTGTCGGCTTCCATGCCTACCGCCAGATTGCGGCCGGTGTCGGCGGCGGCGAGGCGATCAAGGAGAGCGTGAGCCGGCCGGCGATCCGCGCCGGCCTCGAGACCATCGGCGCGCATCTTGGTTGGCACGGTGCGCTCTCGGTCGACGTCATCATGCCGCTCGACAGCGCGACGCCGCTGCTGATCGACTGCAACCCACGGCTGGTCGAGCCGATGAACGCCTTTCAGTCGGGCGTCGATCTGGTCGATCTGCTGCTGCGCGTCTCGCGCGGCGAGACTCCGGCGCCGCTGCCCGAGGGCCGCGCCGGGGTGCGGACGCATCTGGCGATGCAGGCGCTGCTCGGCAGTGCGTCGCGCGATGGCACGCGACGTGACCTGATTCGGGAATGCGGCCGCATCGCCGCGGGCGAAGGGCACTATCGGGGAAGCAGCGAAGAGCTGACGCCGGTGCGGCTCGACTGGCTCAGCGCCGTGCCGCTTGCGATGACGACGGTGCTGCTGCTGGCATCACCGCAGATCGCCTCATCGCTGGCGCGCGGCGGCTTTGGCGCGCATCTGCTCGATCGCGGCAGCATCAAGGCGATCGAGAACGGCGATTTCCGCTAGTATCCCTCAGTGCGAATTCACTGCACGATCTTGTCTGCGCGCTTCAAAAGCTCCGGTGGAATCTCGACGCCCACGGCACGGGCCGCCTGGAGATTGAATATCAGCTCTCGCTTGGTGACGACGCCGACCGGCAGGTCGCCCGGCTTCGCGCCCTTGAAAATCTTGTCGGCGAACGTCGCAAACTCGCGCCACGTATCGGCGACGTTGGCGCCATAGGTAATCACCCCGCACGCGTCCGCCTGGCCGCCGGGAAACATCGCCGGCAAGCGGTTCTTCATGGCCAGTTCACCGACTCGTTTTCGATTGCTCCAGGGCACCGGCACTTCCAGGACCAGCAGCGCCTCCGCGCGCTCCTTTGCCATCCCGGCAATCGCGGCCTCCAGATCGTCCGCACCCTTGACCTTCACGATTTGCGGCTCCAGCCCCAGCGCCTTGGCTGCGGCCTCGTTGGCGCGGTCAATCGGGGCGAGCCCGCGTTCGTCCGCGCCGGGGATCGTCTGATCACTGAGAATCGCAACGCGCTTGATCCCGGGGAATGCCTCCTTCAGAAGCTTGAACTGGTCGCTGGCCTGCTGCGGATCAAGGTTGGTGAGGCCCGTGACATTGCCTCCTGGCTTGTCCATCGAGGCGACAAGCTTCAACGCGACCGGATCGGTCACGATCGCAAAGATCACCGGGATCGTCGACGTGGCTTTCTGCGACGCCACCGACGCCGGGCCGCCGAGTGCGAGGATGACATCCACATTCGCACCGACCAGCTCCGAGGCGAGACCCGGAAGGCGCTCGAGCTTCGATTCGGCAAATCGCGGCTCGATGACGATGTCGTGTCCTTCGAGATAGCCGCGCTCGGCGAAGTCGCTCAGAAGATTTTTCTTGATGGAATCGAAGAGCGGCGACGGGCTGCCGTTGACGAGGATTCCTACTTTCCTGGGGGCCTGTTGCGCATCGGACGGGTCGCACATCGACGCGATCATGCAGAAGACCGTGAGCACTGCCTTCGCAAATCTCATGGCACCGCCCCCCAGCAAGGACCCAGCGTCCATGCGAGCCTAGCATTCAGGGGGTGGGCAACCAATCCGGAAGGGTGGTCCGGCCGACGACCTCGCTGCGACCTAATGTCTGCTTGGCGACGACGAGCCGGGCTCGGTAGCTCGCAAGCTACGAGGCCGCCGCGCGCGACTGCGCGCAGGATCTGTCGATCGATATTCGCCGGGCCTCACAACGGCTCGTCATCATTGCCGTAGCGGTCGAGCTTCGGCGTAGCGATGTCGCCATCCTCGTAATACTCGTCGTCCTGCAGCGCTGCGGGCGGCGGAGGCTTCTTCGACTTATCGTCGGCCTTGTCTTTGGTCTTCGCGCCGTCCTTGCTCGTCTTTCCGGCCTTGGCCATGCGTTTCCCCTGCACGGGTCAAATCAGCTGCCGGAATTCTACTCCAGTTTGCGAACGCTTGTAACGTGATGAGAGGGTACGGCGGGGGCACACCTCGCCCCACCGGATAGCTCTAAAACGTCGCGCCGGCCTTTACCATGTAGGTTCGGCCGGGCAGCGGATAGGCCGAGAAGCGGCCATCGGTGAACGTGCTCGCGATGGCGTAGTCGTAGTAGAGCGCGTTGAACAGGTTGCTCACGCTCAGTGACCAGAAGAAGCGGTCAACTTGCCCGCTCAGCTTGATATCGGCGGTGGCGTTGCCGGGAATCCGGCTCTGGGTGTTGGCCTGATCGTTGTCCATGATGCGCGAGCTCCAGGCCCGCACCGTGGCGTCGAACACCAGATAGTTCTGCCAGATATTCCAGGTGACGCCGAGATTGCCGGTGTAGCGCGACACCAGCGGCACGTCGTTGCCGGTCCAGATGCCTTCGCGGAAGACGGCGCGGGTGATCGCCATGCCGCCGCGCAGGGTGACGCTGTCGCTGACCTTGAGCGCCGCGCTGGTCTCGGAGCCGTAGCGGCGGGTGGGGTCGAGGTTGGTGTTGAAGAACAGCACCGGGTTGAAATGGATCTCGTTCTCGAGATCCATCAGATAGACGCTGGTCTGGACCTGAAACAGGTTGGTCTTGACCCGGAAGCCGCCCTCGACGTCCTGCGATGTCTGGGTCTTGAGCCGGAAATTCTGCGGGATCGGGGCGAAGGTCAGCGGGTCGAATGACGGCCCTGATGCAACGCGCTCGTCAACATCTGGCGTGCGGAACGCGCGCGCCGCGCGGCCGAACACCGAGAAGGTGTCGGTCAGGCGATGCTCGACGCCGACATGCAGCGCGTATTGCGTCTCGTTGCTGTCGAGCGGCGCCGCCTGCGCATCGAACGCAAAGGGCGCATTCGGGTCGTAACGATCGCGCGCCGAGATGCTGGTGTTCTGGACGCGCGCGCCGTAGGAGAAGTCGGTCGTTGGCAACAGGCCCAGCGTATGTTGCCAATAGCCGGCCACGCTCTGCTGCTCGATATTGTAGATGTGGAACGGGTCGACGCCCTGATAGGCGCCGCGCGCCTCGCGGAATGTCGAATCGTAATAGTCGATGCCGGTCAGGATTGTCGACGGCATGCCCAGCATCACATTCTTGACGCTGAGCCGCGGCGTCAGCGACCAGGTCTGCAGCGCGGCATCGTTGTACGTCGAGGCGAAGCTGATGGTCGGCACCGTGCCGAAGAAGCCGCTCTGCGTCTCGCGCTGCCGCCAGCCGCCGTCGACGATGAGGTCGACGCCGTTCATCAGCGTCCTGGTGAAGCCGGCGGTGACGCTGGCGGTCTGCTGGTTGGCATAGTCGAAGGGCGTCGCGGCGCCGCGGCGATCTGTGAGCAGTTCGTTGACGCCGATCGACGGATCGACCAGCCGTCCTCCGGGCAGGCCGAGTTTCTGGTCGCTGCCGGTGACGGTGAGGAAGGCGGTGAGATCAGGCGTGGTGTAGTTGATGTTGCCGACGGCGTTGCGCTGGTCGAGCGCATTGTTGACGCGGTAGCCGTCGGACTTGATGCCATTGCCGTAGAACGAGGTGGACCACGGTCCGGAATTGAGCGCCGCAGAGACCGCGGCCATGCGGGTGTTGAACGAGCCAACTCCGGCCTCGGCCCGCATCGTCGTCGGCGGGCCGCCGACGCCGGTCTTGGTGATGATGTTGACGACGCCGCCCACCGCGTTGTCGCCGTAGAGCACCGCGCCGCTGTTGCCGCGCGTGATCTCGATGCGCTCGATCGAATCGAGCGGAATCGTGGTGAGGTCGAAGCCGGCCTTGTCGACGTCGTTGAGGCGGCGGCCGTTGAGCAGGAAGAGGGTATTGTCGGTCGCGAACGCGCCGAAGCCGCGCAGGTCGACCGACGTCTTGGCGCCGTTCGGTCCGCCATAGGGCGTTTGCAGCTGCACGCCCGGCACCTGCGCGAGGATCTCGGGCAACGACTGCACCGGCGAATGCGCGATGTCGTCGGCGGTGATCACGGCCGAGGAGGTGCCGACAATGCCGGCGAACTGGCGGCCGCCGGTGCCGCCCGTTCCGGTGGCCACACCGGTCCCTGTCGTGCCCGATCCGGCTCCGCTGCCTGTATTGTTGCCTTGCGAGGTGCCCGGCGCCGGGCGTCGCGGCGCCGGCGCTTCGTCAGCGGCCGGCCTGGCGCGCGTGACGTTCTGGTCGCCCGGCTTGGTGACTTCGATCGCCGGCAGCTGATCGGGAGCGGGTGCCTGCTGCGCCCGCGCTGCGGAGACAAGGAATGCCGGCGCGAGCATCGTCGCCGGCGCGATCATCGTCGACGCGAGCAGAAGCGCGCGGCGCCGCCGATGGAAAGGGAAGGAGAACATAAGCAAGGCCTCGGCAACGTCAGTGGCACGTCACCGCGAACCAGTCTCACCATCGTGCTCACAGCATCAGGTGAAGCTCATGCCTGTACTCCCCGACCGGCAGCATCGCGTGTGACCACGGCTGACGGCAGGTCTCCTGGCTCGCGGGTCGTTACCCTTCGTCGCCTTCCCAGGACCGAGATTCCCAGTGGCCTGTGACGAAGGATTCACCGCATACAGTTGCGGGGGCAGCCGCGGCGTTGGGGAAGTTTCCCCGTACCGCATTCCCTTTTCATCTCATGAAAGAACCGTCATGTTCATCTAGGGTTCGGCCGGGTAGCAAAGTCAATCCGGCGGAAGTCGGGCAATGGCCGTGCGGCCACGGTTTTTGTCGAGTGTCGCTTGTCTGCCACGACGATCGCTGTAAGAGCATGGATCCGATGAGCGTGCAGGATTTTGCCTTGGCGGCCGAGGTCGCGGCGCGGCGCCGGTGGGGCGCCACCGCGGCGCTGCTCGCGCTCGTGGTCCTGCTGTGCGTGCTCTCGCTCGGCATCGGGCCGGTGCGGCTGTCGCCGCTCGCGGTGATCGAGGCGCTGTTCGGCGGCGGCAGCGATGTGGCGCAGGTGATCGTGCGCGAGATCCGCCTGCCGCGCACCATCCTGGCATTTGCGATCGGCGGCATTCTCGGGCTGTCCGGTGCGGCGCTGCAAGGGCTGCTGCGCAATCCGCTGGCCTCGCCGTCGCTGTTCGGCGCGCCGCAATCGGCGGCGTTCGGCGCGGTGCTGGTGATCGCGCTGGGCCTCGCCGATGTGCGCTCCTACGCGCTGCCGGTGGTGGCGATCATCGCCGCGTTCGGCTCGGTGTTCGCGCTGCTTGCGATCGCCGGCCGCAATGCCGGGCTGTTGATCCTGATCCTCGCGGGGCTCGCGATCTCGAGCTTTGCGGGGGCGGCGACCGCGCTGGTGATGAACCTCTCCAGCAATCCGTTCGTGGTGCTGGAGATCGCGTTCTGGCTGCTCGGCTCGCTGGAGGACCGCAGCTTCCAGCACGTGGCGCTGGCGCTGCCCTTCATCGTCGCGGGCGCCGCCATCCTGCTCAGCCAGGCGAGCGCCTTCCGCGCGCTGACGCTTGGCGAGGAGGCGGCGCAGAGCCTCGGCGTCGACGTCGGGCGGTTGCGGCTCTTCGTGATCACGGGCGTGGCGCTCGGCGTCGGCGGCGCGGTTGCCGTGACAGGCACGATCGGTTTCATCGGCCTCGTCGCGCCGCATCTGATGCGTCCCGTGATCGGTCACGATCCGGCGCGGCTCTTGGTGCCGAGCGCGCTCACCGGCTCGGCGCTGCTGCTCGCGGCCGACATCGCGGTGCGCATCATCCCCTCGACCTCGGACATCAAGGTCGGCGTGCTGACCTCGATCATCGGCGTGCCGTTCTTCCTCTACCTCATCATGCGCGAACGCCGCGCGCTCGGCGGAGGTGTGGCATGACGCTGCTCTCCGCCGCCGCGCTCAATGCCGCGCTCGGCAGCCGCAAGGTGCTGCACGATATCTCGCTGTCGCTGCCATCGGGCCATCTGGTCGCGCTGGTCGGCCCGAACGGCGCCGGCAAGACCACGCTGCTGCGTGCACTGGCCGGGCTGATTCCGTCGGGCGGCGAGATCCGGATCGGCGGCGATCCGCTGGCGTCGCTGCCGCTGCGCGAGCGCGCGAAGCGTTTCGCCTATCTGCCGCAGGGGCACATGGTGCACTGGCCGCTGCCGGCGCGCGACATCGTCGCGCTCGGCCGCTATCCGCACGGCGCGACCGATCCGGCGCGGCTGTCGCAGACGGATATGGAGGCGGTGCTGCGCGCCATGCAGGCGGTTGACGTCACTGAATTCAGCGATCGCCGCGTCACCGAACTCTCCGGCGGCGAGCGCAGCCGCGTCGCGCTGGCCCGGGTGCTTGCGGTGGAGGCGCCGGTGATTCTCGCCGACGAGCCGACCGCCTCGCTCGATCCGCGCCACCAGATCGACGTGATGCAGAAGCTGCGCAATGTCGCCGACAGCGGCGTGCTGGTGATCGTGGTGACGCATGACCTGGGACTTGCCGCGCGCTTCGCCGATCACGTGCTGGTGCTGTCGGAAGGGCGGCTGGCCGCGCAGGGCGCGCCCGTCGAGGCATTGTCGGAGAGCGTCCTCGCCAGCGTGTTCCGGGTCAGCGCCTATCGCGCCGAATTTCAGCGCGAGGTCGTCATCGTGCCATGGGCGGACGTGTGATGTGGCCGGAGTATTGCCACGAACTCGCTGCACCTCTCCCGCTTGCGGGGGAGGTCGCTGCGCTCGAAGAGCGCAGCGGGTGGGGGCTCTCTCCACGATATGACTCGCGGCGAAACCCCCACCCCAACCCTCCCCCGCAAGCGGGAGAGGGGGCTCAGCGTCAGCGTGGCAGCCATCTCGCTTCGCTTCATCTTGGAGCGGTGGTCGCCATAGTGCTGTGGCTTATTTCCGCCGGTGCCGCGTTCGCCGCCGGACCGCGCATCGTCTCGATGAATGTCTGCAGCGACCAGCTCGTGCTGTCGCTGGCCGACCCGGACCAGATCATCGGCCTCAGCCGCTTCTCGCGCGATGCCTGGCAATCCTGGGCCGCGGAGAAGGCGCGAAACTTTCCGCGCCTGTCCGGCGAGGCCGAGGACGTGCTGCTGCTCAAGCCCGACCTCGTCGTGGTCAGCCTGTTCGACAAGCGCGCGACCCGTGATCTGTTGAAGGCCCACGGGCTGCACCTCGTCGAATTCACGGTGCCGCGCACGCTGGACGAGGTGAAGGACCAGATCCGCGCGATGGGCCATGTGGTGCAGCACCCCGATCGCGCGGAGGCCGAGATCGCGCGCCTCGATGCGGCCACCGTCCGGGCGCGGGCGGCGGCGAGCGCGCATCACTACCGCGTGTTGCCGCTGGAGCGGCGTGGCTTTGTGCCCGGCGACGGCAGCCTGGTCAGCTCGCTGCTGGCGGCAACCGGTCTCTCCAACGCCGCCGGCGAACTCGGCGTCGGCGCAGGCGGGTTTGCTTCGCTGGAGGCGATCGTAAAACTGCGGCCGGATTTCATCCTGGTGTCGGAAGCCGGCGACCGCGCCGAGGATGACGGTCGCGCCTTCCTGCTGCATCCCGCGCTGGAGCGCTTCTATCCGCAAAGCAAGCGCATCGTGCTGCCGGAGCGGCTCACCGTGTGCGGCGGCGTGATGCTGGCGGATGCGCTGGATCGCCTGACGGAAGAGTTGCAGCGAGTGACGCAGTGACCTTCCAAACCCGTCATCCTGAGGAGCGGCGAAGCCGCGTCTCGAAGGATGCACGGCCCGGATACTTCCAGGAGTTCGCGGAAGGAGTGTGGCCGTCGCCCTTCGAGGCTCGCTTCGCTCGCACCTCCAGCGACAACGGCGAAGCCGTTGCGCGGGGGTGACGGTGAGATATTTGCGAGCGGGCTAAAGGGTTATGAGACTATCCCATCACCACCGGCCCGCCGGCCTTCTTCCAGGCGTCGATGCCGCCATCGATATGCGCGGTGTTGGCCAGGCCCGCCTTCTTCGCGGCGGCCACCGCCATCGCCGAGCGCTCGCCGAAGGCGCAGAAGAACACGACGCGGCGGCCGGTTGCGGCGGCGACCTCGCGCAGCATGCCGCCGGGCTGCAGGGTGGCGCAAATCCCCGGATAGGGCGCGTGCAGCGCGCCCGCGAGCGTGCCGTGCTTGGCCCGCTCGCCGCTCTCGCGCAAATCCACCAGCAGGATATCGGGGCGGCCGAGGCTCGCGATGGCGTCGCGCGCGCTGAGGGAGAGGCCCTCCTTGGCGAGCTCGTCCTGGTGCAGGCCGACATGCATGTTGGCGGGTACCACGACGTCCATCAGCTTCGGGTTCGGCAAATTGAGGTTGTTCATCAGCTCGACATAGTCGTCGATCGATTTGACCTGTAGCCGCGGATTGTAGCGCTTCTCCTCGCCGATGGTGGAGACGGTGTCGCCCTTGTAGTCATGCGCGGGGAACACCATGGTTTCCTCCGGCAGCTTCAGCAGGCGGTTGAAGATCGAATCGTACTGTGCCCGTGCGCTGCCGTTCTGGAAATCGGTGCGGCCGGTACCGCGGATCAGCAGCGTGTCGCCGGTGAAGACGCGGTCGCCCATTAAATAACTATAGGAATCGTCGGTGTGGCCGGGCGTGTACAGCGCCTCGAGGCAAAGGCCCTCGATCGTCACCCTGTCGCCGTCGGAGACGCGCATCGACACCACGTCGGCCTTGCTCTGCTCGCCCATGATGGTGATGCACTGGGTGCGGTCGCGCAGCTCGCCGAGGCCGGTGACGTGATCGGCGTGCAGGTGCGTATCGACGGCCTTGACCAGCCTGAGGTCGAGTTCCTGCAGCAGCTTGCAGTAGCGATCGGCCTTCTCCAGCACCGGATCGAGGATCAGTGCCTCGCCGCCGGCGCGGCTCGCGAGCAGATAGCTGTAGGTTCCGGATACGCTGTCGAAGAGCTGGCGAAAGATCATGACGGCTTACCTATTCTCCGGGCCGAGTCACATGGAGGATATTATTCCATAGATAGGGTCCGTTCAAAGCAAATCCATCCCCACCCCAGCCGGATCCCGTCACCCTGAGGGGCGCGCTCTTGCGCGCGTCTCGAAGGGTGGACGGCCCGGGTCTTTCCGTGAATGGGACAAGGCATCTGGGCCGTGCATCCTTCGAGGCTCGCTCCGCTCGCGCCTCAGGATGACGGGATATGCATCGAGGTCGTGGAAGAGACGAAGTTACGGCCGCACGTAACTCCAGCCCTGCTCCTGCGGGCGCGACTTCGCGCGACCCGTTGGCTCGCAATGACGACAGGGCCGTTACGGCCGGACCAGCGTCTATCCGTTCTCGGTGAGCAGCAAGATCTGTGCGACGCCGACCTGCACGGGGGTAGCGGCGGCGATGTAGTCCGGCCGCTTGCCGCTGTCGCGCTCGATCGTGTCGACGGTGTTGAGGCAGATGTCGACCCGCGCGCCCTGCGCGACCAGGCTCTCGACCAGCTTGCGGTTCGGGTTGTCGGGCTTGAGCAGGTCGATGCCCGGGCCGAAGGCGACGATCTCGACCGCGACCTTGTCGGGATCGTAGTGCCTCATCAGATTGTTGGCGACGCTGATGACGAGGCCCTGCTTCCTCGGATCGTTGTCGGAGAGCTGCAGCACGACCTTGTGCTCGGCGAACGGCTTGTCCTGCAACGGCGCCACCTGGGCGCGCGCGAGCGGCGTCGCCAGCGCGAGCGCAGCAAGGCCGAATGCCGCGATCAGCGCGCGGCGCGTCATCCGTGCCTCGCGATGCCCGGGTTGTCCTCGACGCCTTTCAGCGTCACGCCGGGTTCGTCGCGGTTCGGCGGCCGGCCGGAGCGCAGATGCCTGGCGACGACATCCCAGATCGGCGCGCCGCTCTGCTGGTTGACCGAGGCCCAGCCTGCGACCTTGTAGTGCTTGCCGGCTTCGAGGTGCCTGCCGTTGCCAAGCTTCAGCTCGGAAATGCGCTTGCCGACGGTCTCGGCGGGCGTGCAGGTGTAGGCGAGGCCGCCGACGCGGACCATGTCGCCGCCCTGCTGATAATAGGGATCGACGTTGAACAGATTGTCGCAGACGTCTTCCAGCACATCCTTGATCTGGCTGCCCGTCATCTTGGCGACGTAGGTCTCCGGATAGGTGATCGCGGTTTCCGACAGCACGTCTTCCATGGTCAGCGGCTGGCCGGCGAGCGTGGTGATGCCCCAGCGGAAGCCCGGCGACAGCGCGATCTCGGCGTTGAGCTCGTTCAGCAACGCATCGCAGATCAACTGGTCGACGGTGCCGGAGAAATTGCCGCGGCGGTAGAGCAGCCGGTCGGCCGAGGCGAGCTTGTTGTTCCATTCGTCGACATGCGGATCGCGCATCTTGTCGATCAGCGTCTGCATCGCAGGATCGGGCTTCAGCAGTTCGGCGAACACCGGCAGCAGCCGGTAGCGGACGTTGGCGACCTTCCCCTTGGCAAGATCGAGGTCGAGCACGCCGATGAACTTGCCGTTGGAGCCGGCATTGGTCACCAGCGTGACGCCGCCGGCATTGGTCACCGTGATCGGGATCGGGATCGCGTCGTGGGTGTGGCCGCCGAGAATGACGTCGATGCCGGTGACGCGGCTGGCGAGCTTGAGGTCGACGTCCATGCCGTTATGCGACAGCAGGATCACCGCCTCGACCTTGTCGTTGTTGCGATGGCCGTCGACGAGCTTCTGCAGCTCCTCGTCGCGGATGCCGAACTTCCAGTCCGGCGTGAAGCGCTTCGGATGCGCGATCGGCACGTAGGGGAAGGCCTGGCCGATGATCGCGACGCGATGGCCGCCGATCTCTTTGATGAAGGACGGCTTGAACACCCGTCCAGAGGCCGGGTCGAACGCCTTGGCGTCGTTGAACGCGGCTTCCTCGGTCAGGAACACGTTCTGCGCCAGGAACTCGCCCTTGAAGCGGGAGAGGTTGTCGCGCAGCACCTGCTCGCCATAGGTGAATTCCCAGTGCCCGGTCATCGCCTCGATGCCGAGCAGATTGGCGGCCTCCACCATGTCCACGCCGTTCATGGCATTGGCGAGCGCCGAGCCCTGCCAGAGGTCGCCGCCGTCGAGCAGGATCGAACGCTTTTCGCCGACATCGGCGCGCAGCTTGTCGACCAGCGTCTTCAGGTGGGCGAAGCCGCCGAGCCGGCCGAAGCGGCCGGCGGCCTTCTCGAATTCGACGCAGGTGAAGGCGTAGGCGTCGGCGCTGTCGGGCCGGATGCCGAAGCGGTCGAGGAACGCCTTGCCGACGAGGTGCGGCGGCTGGCCGGCCATCGCGCCGACACCGAGATTGACGCCGGGCTCGCGGAAGAACACCGGCTTCAGCTGCGCATGCGTGTCGGTCATGTGCAGGATGCGGGCGTTGCCGAACCGCTCGAGGTCGTAGACGCTGGCGGTATCGGCGCTGCGCGCAAGGCGCGGCAGGCCGGCCGTCAGCGTTGCGGCGGCCGCAGCTTTCAGGAATTCCCGGCGGCGGATGATCATCATTCTCTCCGCGCGGCCCCTGGCCTGCGCGCTTTTAACGAACTTCCATGTCCTTCCAGCGTTCCTTTTCGCTGGTGGCCTGGAAGATCGAGGCCTTTGCCAGTGCCTCGGCTTCCTTGGCCTTGGCGACTGCGGTATCGAAATCACCAGCCTCACCGGCCTTTTTTGCGGCAGATAGTGTCGAGGCGGTGGTGGTCCACTGGTTGCGCAGGCTGCCTGCTTCCTTGTTGGCGGCTTCGGCGGCGGCGTAGGCGGCCTTGTAGTCGGCTTCGGAGGCGGCGAGGGTGCCGCTCGTAGTTGCGATCAGCAGGGCTGATGCTGCGAGGACAGCTTTGATGGCCGCGCTCATGGCCGTGCTCCCGGACCCGAAATCGGCAGCCCGTTGCTGACATAGGACAAATAGTATTCGAGGTTGCGGTATTCGTCGTCCTGCGGATTGAGCGGCACGCCGCGGATCTGGCTGTTGCAGGTGGTGAAGCGGCGGCTGGTCGTGCCCATGCCGCTCCATTCCGAGCGGTAGATCGGCATCGCGTTCAGGATGCCGAGCGCCGGCGCCAGCACCTCGGCGCGGATCCGTTCGCCCGGGCTCTGGATGTGGCAGGTGGCGCAGGAGAAATTGAGCTGGCCGCGGCGGGTGTAGAAATACTCCTTGCCCTTCTGATAGGCCTCGAGCGCGCGCGGATCGTTCGGGATCTTGATGTCCATCGGCTTGCCGCGCGAGGTGAAGGCCATGTAGGCGGTGAGCGCCGCCATGTCGTCCTTCACATAGGAGAACGGCGCCTCGCCATTGGCTTCGCGGCAGCGGTTGAGCGCGAGCTCGAGCGTGACGACCTTGCCTTCCTTCTCGTCGAAATAGGGATAGTTCTGGCGGATGCCGATGCCCTTGTTCGGGAAGCAGTCGGCGTAGGTCTTGCCGTTCTTGAACGGCGTTGCGAACATCTCCTTGCCGGCTTCGAGCGAGAACTCGTAGGGCGGAAACTGCTCCTTCTCCTCCCACTGCCTGTGCAGATCCTCATTCATCGAATAGGGACCGTTGACGAAATCCTCGAGCTTCAGCTTGGGGAATTTGCTGGTGAAGAATTTCTGGAACGCGGCCTTGTCGGCGGCGGGATCGACGGTGTCGGCTGCGCGCGCGGCCGGCGCGAACGCCAGCACGCCGAGCGCGAACGTGGCGAGTGTTGCGCGGATTGCGAGGCGCCGCGTCATTGAATCTTCGCCGTGGCGGTGTCGGTCGCGCCCTTGTTGTCGACCCAGCTGACCTTCAGATCGTCGCCCTTCTTGCCGCCCTTGAAGGCGAACTTGACATAGGGGTCCTTGGAGACGCCGCCGCCCCAGTCGGCGACGAACACCGGCTTGCCGTCATATTCGAAGGTGAGCTGCTGGATGAAATGCGGCGGAATGATCTCGCCCTTGGCGTCCTTGACGAAGCCGGAATCCATCGGATGCTGGATCAGCGCCTGCACCTCGGTGGTGTCGCCGTTTGACGTGGCGCGCACGCGAATGCTCGATGCCATCTGATTATCCCTTGATTGAACTCAGCCGCCGCAGCCGCCGACGGTGACCTTGATTTCCTTTTTGGCGCTGTAGAGCTTGCCGCCGGCCTCGACGATCGCGGTGACGTTGCTGGTCTTCGCCATCTTGATGCGGTTGGAGACGGTCGGCAGCGTGCCGGCCGGAATCCTGTATGAGGCGACCAGCGAGATCGGATTCTCGCTCACCAGAAACGAGATCGAGGTGACGTCGGCCAGCGTCGTGGTGGCGGAGATCGGCACCACCGCGCCGTTCTCGGCGATCTCCGGCGCATCCATCTTGATCTTGTCCGACGGCTCGGCGGTCTTGCCATAGAGCGCCTTGATCGCGTCGGCCTCGTTCTTCTGCTTGAATGCGTCTTCGGGATATTTGTCGTTGGCGGCGGCGAGCGCCTGCGGCACGTCGAACGGAATGCCCCCGAGGCCGATCAGCGCGGCGATGCCGGCGCCCTTCAGCACCATGCGGCGCGCTTTGAAAAATTCGGTGGTCGTGATGTTCATCGAAAAAAATCTCCTCAAGCGACGGTCGCGGCGTCACAGCGTCTGCAGGAAGTCCACCACCGCGTCGATTTCCTTCTCGCTCAAAATCCGGTTTCGGCCGAACGGCGGCATCACCGTCTGCGGATTGCGCTTGGTTTCGTCGGTCACGATCGCGATCAGCTCGTCACGGCCGTATTTGGCCTTCAGGCCGCTCAGCTCGGGGCCGATCGTGCCGGGCAGGTCGCCGCCCTTGATGACGTGGCAGGTCAGGCAATTGCCCTTGCCGCGGTCGAAGGCGAGCTTCTGTCCCTCGGCGGCGGACTGGGCCTGCGCGGCCATGGCGGTGCCTGCCAGCAGCGCCAGGACGAAGGCTGGCTTGGAGAAAGTGGCGATCAAGGACGTTTCCCGGGCTTCAATCTCGATGATCCCATCGCAATATAAAGAGTGGAAAGCACAAAGGCCATCGGCTGGCAACACGGAGAATAGGCGCGTTGCGACGGGGTTAATGCCACAGGGGCAGTCCGGCACTGGAGCGCATGTCCTGCGCCTTCCGCCTGTCACGTTTGTGCGGTTGAGATGCGGCTGAGGCGTAGGGAGAAGCGCGGTGGCGGAATTCGTGGCGGAGTTCGGCAAGGACGGCCGGCTGGTCGAGGCGGACGGGCGGCTCGATGCGCCGGCGTTCCATCGCAACCATCAGCCGATCTGGGCAGTTCTGAAAGGTCACCTCGCCGGCCAATCCGGCGACGTGCTGGAAGCCGGCAGCGGCACCGGCCAGCATGTCGTCTATTTCGCCGGTCAGACGCCCGACATCACCTGGTGGCCGAGCGACCTCCATGCGGCGCACCTGCGCAGCATCGAGGCCTGGCGCGCGCATGCCGCCCTTCCCAACATCCGGCCGCCGCAGCCGATCGATCTGTCCGACCCGGCCTGGTCGCCGGCGCCGCCGGACGGCAAAGGTCCGGACAAACTGCTCGCGATCTTCTGCGCCAATGTGATCCACATCGCGCCGTGGCGCGTGGCCGAGGGCCTGTTCGCCGGCGCCGCGCGGCACCTGCGCGCCGACGGCCGGCTGTTGCTCTACGGCCCGTTCAAGCGCGGCGGCAAGCATACCGCGCTCAGCAATGCCGTGTTCGACACGTCGCTGCGCGAGCGCGACGCCGAGTGGGGGGTGCGCGATATCGCCGATCTCGAGACGCTTGCGGAGCGCGTCGGGCTCAAGCTCGCCGGCAGCTTCGAGATGCCGGCCAACAACATGATTTTGGTCTTTGCCCGCGAGTAGCCGCACTCAATCGTAAGCCAGGCACCAGCCTGGCCCACGCAGCCAGCAACGTTCATCGGGGATCCCGGCGTCGCGATAGAGCCGCGTCACCTTCTGCCAGCCGCCGCGGGCGAAGGCTTCGGCGAGCGTTTTTTCGGACGTCTCGTCCCGGCGGAATGACTGCCTCCTCGCGCCGGATCCGGAACACGGCGCCGGATCGCGCCACCTGCTCCGGCGCGCCGCCCTTGAATCCCTCATCCGAAGTCAGCGGCAGGATCAGGCGGCCGCCGGCGGCGAGCCCATCGAGCCATCGCGTGGCAGGCCGGGTGCAGCCGGCGTTGACATAGATCACGTCGGCGGACTCGAACGCGACCTGTGTGCCGTCGCCCTGGATGATCTCGACATTTGCGTAAGCGGCGAGATTGGCGCGAGCGTCTGCCGCAAGGTCCGGATCGTATTCAATGCCGGTCACGCGGCCGGACGGTCCGACCAGATGCGCGAGGATCGCGGTGTAGTACCCCGTGCCCGTACCGATATGCACCACGTGCTCGCCGGCGGTAGGTGCGGCCTGGTGCATGAGATAGGCATGCAGCGAGGGCTGGCCGTTGTTGAGACGCCGCTTGGGGCGCAAGGCGACGAGATCGTTGGTGTAGAGAGATAGACCGGGTCGGCATCGGGCGTCGGCGCATAGTCGCGGCTCCACCAGCGCAGCATCATCCATGGTCCCGGGCCGACGAAGTCCTCGCGGGGAATGGCGGCGAAGGCCTCCGTCAGCCGCGGATTGATGGTGTTGGCGTCGGCCAGGATCTGCTTGGCATAGGCCGCGCGGACGATGCGGAGTTCGGCTTGCGGGTCCATTGCCGCGCGCTCCCACGATGTCGCGTGTTGTGTGATTTGACACACCGAGGTGTGTGAAATAGCATACTGCGGCGACGGAGGCCAGAATGAAGAGACGGCTTTATCCGGCCGTGCTGGAGCGCGGTCCGCGCGGCGCGTTCGGGGCGTGGTTTCCGGATTTTCCCGGCTGCGTCGCCGCGGGACGATCGCAGGAAGACGCGATCGAGCGCGCCGAGCAAACGCTGGCGCAAACCGTCGACGGCTGGGTCGAGCAGGGCAAGCCATTGCCGGAGCCGACCCCGATCGAGCGCATCGTGCCGCCGAAGGGCTCGGACGTTGCAGCATTCTTCATGGTCGGCGTCGATCCGCCCGACCCGTCCGAGCGCGTCAACGTCTATTTGCCGAAGAGCCTGATCACACGGATCGACAAGCATGCCGCCGGACTCGGCATGAGCCGCTCCAGCTTTTTCGGTTTCGCCGCGACGCTTGCGCTTGAATGGCACGTTCACAAGCCGCACCTCGTCGGGCCACGCTCCAAGGTGCACAAGACCGGCGCGCTGCGCGCCGAGAAGCGGCCTGGCAAGAAGCCGGCGCGGTAGGCGATCGATCATCGAGCGACAGCTCTCTCACCGTCACCCTGAGGAGGCCGCAGAGCGGCCGTCTCGAAGGGGCGACGGTCCGGCTGTTGGCCGTGCATCCTTCGAGACGCGCTACGCGCTCCTCAGGATGACGGTACTGATAGAAGTGCCGGGCTGCTGTGACGTCACTCTGTGAGAGCAAGCGATCCCCCCGTGCGCCTCCTGCATGGCGTACGTCCGTTTGCGCCGGTTGATCGGCCTCGACCCGCTCTCCATAGTGCGCCCGATTGGGGGCTCCCGCCGGGGCTTCGGGGCGGGACCACCGATGATTGACGTGACAGCTGCGGATGAGGCGAGCGACGACGCGCGGGCGCGCAGCAATGTGTGGCGGCTTGCGGCGGCGCAGGCGCTGACCGGCGCCAATTCGGCGGTGATCTTCGCCACCGGCTCGATCGTCGGCGCGACGCTGGCGCCCGACGTCTCGCTCGCGACGGTGCCGCTCTCGATGTATGTGCTCGGGCTTGCCGCCGGCACGCTGCCGACCGGTGCGATCTCGCGCGCCTACGGACGACGCGTCGCCTTCATCATCGGCACCTTCTGCGGCACGCTGACCGGCGCGCTCGGCGCCTGGGCGATCCTGCATTCATCGTTCTGGCTGTTCTGCGGCGCGACCTTCGTCGGCGGGCTCTACGGCGCCGTCGCGCAGTCCTACCGATTTGCCGCCGCCGATGGCGCCAGTGTCGCGTTCCGGCCCAAGGCGGTGTCCTGGGTGATGGCCGGCGGCGTGTTCGCCGGCGTGCTCGGGCCGCAGCTCGTGCAATGGACCATGGACATCTGGCCGCCCTATCTGTTCGCGTTCTCCTTCGTGATGCAGGCGCTGGTCGCGCTGGTGGCGATGGCGGTGCTCTCGGGCGTCGACGCGCCGAAACCTGCGGCGGCGGACCTGCATGGCGGCCGCCCGCTGCTCGAGATCGCCAGGCAGCCGCGCTTCATTGCCGCGGCGCTGTGCGGCGTGATCGCCTATCCGATGATGAATCTGGTGATGACCTCGGCGCCGCTCGCCATGAAGATGTGCGGGCTGTCGGTCAGTGATTCCAATTTCGGCATTCAGTGGCACATCGTTGCGATGTACGGCCCGAGCTTCTTCACGGGCTCCTTGATCGCGCGGTTCGGCGCGCCCGTGATCGTCGCGCTCGGGCTGGCGCTCGAGGCGGTCGCCGCGATGATCGGACTGTCAGGCGTCACTGCGCCGCACTTCTGGGCGACGCTGTTCGTGCTCGGGATCGGCTGGAATTTCGCCTTTGTTGGCGCTTCCGCGCTGGTGCTGGAAACGCACCGGCCGCAGGAACGCAACAAGGTGCAGGCGTTCAACGATTTCCTCGTGTTCGGCATGATGGCGATCGGCTCGTTCTCGTCGGGCCAGCTGCTCGCGCATTACGGCTGGAATGCCGTCAACTGGGTAGTGTTCCCGCCTGTGCTGCTCGGTCTTGCCGTGCTCTCGTTCGCTTCATTCGCCAAGCGACGTACGAAATTGCGCGCGGTGGAAGAAATCCCGGATCCCAACATCTAATTCCTGCTGCCAGTTGCTGACACTTCGATCCGTTTCGAAGTGACCGGCTTGCACGGCTCCTTACATCGTGAGAACGGATAAAACCGGTCATGACGATGTCGGAAGCAAGAGCAAGAAATGGACGCATCCTCACCCACGCTATCAGACGAATCCTCGCTTGGCTACGAAGGCTGGCGCATCGTCGTCGTCTGCTTCCTGCTTGCGACCTTCGGCTGGGGACTGGGCTTCTACGGCCAGAGCGTCTATGTCGCCGAGCTGCAGCGGCTGCACGGCTGGCCGGCATCGCTGATCTCGTCGGGCACGACCTTCTTCTATTTGTTCGGCGCCGCGCTGGTCGCCTTCGTCAGCGAGGCGATCAAGGCGTTCGGCGCGCGCGGCTGCCTGATCGCCGGAACCTTCGCGATGGCGATCGCGGCGGTTGCGATCGGCGAGGTGCGCGAACCCTGGCAGCTCTATCTTGCCGATGCGCTGTTGGCGTTCGGCTGGGCCGGCACCAGCCTCGGCATCATCACCAACACGCTCGGCCTGTGGTTCGACAAGAAGCGCGGCATGGCGATCAGCCTGGCGCTGAACGGCGCGAGCTTCGGCGGCATCGTCGGCGTTCCGCTGCTGGTGGCGGGGATCGGCGCTTTCGGCTTCTCCGGCGCGATGATCGCGGCCGCGGGGCTGCTGATCGTGGTGATGGTGCCTGTCATCCTGATCTTCGTCGGGCAACCGCCGGTGCATCTGCACGCGGTCACGGCCGCCGCTGCCGACGCGCCGTCGGCGACCCAGGTGCGCGCGCGGGCGCTGCGCGACATCCGCTTCCTCTCGGTCTCGATTGCCTTCGCGCTGGTGCTGTTCGCCCAGGTCGGCTTCATCGTGCATCTGATCGCCTATCTCGATCAGGTGATCGGCCGCGAGCGCGCCACGGTGGCGATGGCGCTCCTGACCGCGATGGCCGTGGTCGGGCGGGTCTCGTTCTCCTTCGTGATCGACCGGCTCAACCAGCGGCTGGCATCGGCGCTGTCCTTTGTCAGCCAGGCGGTCGCGCTCGCCGTCATCATCAATGTGCACAATGACGCGGCGCAGATCGCCGCCTGCGCGCTGTTCGGCTTCTCGGTCGGCAATCTGATCACGCTGCCGGCGCTGATCGTGCAGCGCGAGTTCGATCCGCGTGCGTTCGGTGTGCTGGTCAGCCTGATCACCGCGATCAACCAGATCACCTACGCTTTCGGCCCCGGCGTGGTCGGGCTGCTGCGCGATCTCTCGGGCAGCTACACGCTGCCGTTCTACGGCTGCATTGGCCTGGAGCTGATCGCGGCGGCGACGATCATGGCGAAAGGGAAGTAGCTTTCCACCTCCCCTTGAAAAGGGGAGGTCGCTTTGCTCACAGAGCAAAGCGGGTGGGGATCTGCTCTCTCCGCTTGCAACATCGCCTGCGGCTGACCCCCATCCCGACCTTCCCCCTTTCAGGGCAGGGCTGTCCGGGGAACGTCATCCATAGCAGAACTCCATCTGGTTTGGGGATGTTCTGCATTTGCGGTGGCTGGGATTGATGGGCGGAGGCTGGTCGATGGTGGCGAGTGCTCGACGGGTGAACA
>NZ_JADYVV010000034.1:0-92595 GCF_020194035.1 Bradyrhizobium sp. BRP56 | reverse complement strand
ACCCTCGCCCCGCCGATCGATCCAAACCACCCCCGAGAGCCGCCTATCGGCTCCCCGGCGGGTGACCGCCGGGGCTTCGCTCCGAGCCGCCAGCGGACTGCCGGCCTGCCGCGCCGGGGTCAGCCGACCCCGAGCGCCTTCAGCTTGCGATGCAGCGCCGAGCGCTCCATGCCGACGAACTCCGCGGTGCGCGAGATATTGCCGGAGAAGCGGCTGATCTGGGCGATCAGATAGTCGCGCTCGAACACCTCGCGCGCCTCGCGTAGCGGCAGACCCATGATGTGCTCGCCATTGTTGGAGGTCGGCATCGCCGGCACCATCGAGCCGACGTCCTGCGGCAGCATGTCGGCGGTGATGATCGCCTCCGGCCCGCCGCCGGCCAGGATCATCACGCGCTCGACATTGTTGCGGAGCTGGCGGACGTTGCCTGGCCAGACATGCGACTGCAGGACCGCCATCGCGTCCTGCCCGATCTGCCGCTTCGGCAGGCCGGTGGCGGCCGAGATCTGGTCCATGAAATAGTCGATCAGCTCGGGGATGTCCTCGCGACGCTCCGACAGCGGCGGCACCCGGATCGGCACCACCGAGAGGCGATGATAGAGGTCCTCGCGGAAGCGGCCTGCGGCGATCTCCTCCTCGAGATTGCGCGCGGTCGAGGAGATGATGCGGACGTCGACATGGACTTTGCCGGTGCCGCCCTGGCGCTGGAAGGTCTGATCGACCAGCACGCGCAGAATCTTGTTCTGGGTCTCGCGCGGCATGTCCGCGATTTCGTCGATGAACAGCGTGCCGCCATGCGCCTCCTCAAGCGCGCCGGCCTTGCGCTGCTGCTCGCCGTTCGATCCCTCGATGCCGAACAGCTCGATCTCCATGCGCTCCGGCGTAATCGCGGCCGCATTGATCACCACGAACGGCCCCTCGGCGCGCCCGGAGGCATGGTGCAGCGTGCGCGCGGCAAGCTCCTTGCCGGCGCCGGA
Source organism: Bradyrhizobium sp. BRP56 (assembly GCF_020194035.1). Lineage (NCBI taxonomy): Bacteria > Pseudomonadati > Pseudomonadota > Alphaproteobacteria > Hyphomicrobiales > Nitrobacteraceae > Bradyrhizobium > Bradyrhizobium sp. BRP56. Next base: position 91,618 of record NZ_JADYVV010000034.1, on the reverse strand, counting down.
GGGACCGACGATCAGGATGCGGCTGTTGGCCTTGGCGGCGCGGTCGATGGTCTGGCGCAGCTGGTTCATGCAGGCCGAGCGGCCGGTCAGGACGCTCGCCGCAGGCGCCAGCTGCTTGAGCTCCTTCACCTCGCGCTTGAGCCGCGAGGTCTCCAGCGCCCGGGTCGCGACCAGGATCAGCCGGTCTGACTTGAACGGCTTTTCGATGAAGTCGTAGGCACCTCGCTTGATCGCGGCGACCGCGGTCTCGATGTTGCCGTGACCCGAGATCATCACGACGGGCAGATCGGCATTGTCCTTCTTGATCTGCTCGAGCAGCTGCAGGCCGTCGAGCTTGGACCCCTGCAGCCAGATGTCGAGGAAGACCAGGTTGGGCCGGCGGTTGGCGATCTCGGCGAGCGCCGAGTCGCTGTCGCGCGCGGTGCGCGTGGAAAAGCCCTCATCGTCCAGAATACCCGCAACGAGGTCGCGAATGTCAGCTTCGTCGTCGACAATCAGAATGTCACTTGCCATGGGTTACACCTGCCTTGTCAGTCGCTCGTCGCGGCTTTGAATTTTGGCTTTTGCGCATTTGGCTCTTGATTATTTGGCCCTTGATCAGCGGGGTCTCGGATAGGTTCTTGGGTTGGTTCTTGGGTTTTTGGTTCATTGTTGGTCGCTTGTGCCGGGCCGTTGGTCGGCTCCTCCGGCGGATTTTTTTCACTGTCCGGTTCGGTCTTGTCCGGTTTGACGTCCGGTTTTTGGTCCTTGCTTTCGGGCTTGTTCTCCGGCTTGGCCGCCTGGCCCGTGACGGCAAAGCGCAGCCGCATCCAGGCACCGCGCTGGCCGTCGCGGAAATCGGAGGCATCCTTGAGCTCGATGCGGCCGCCATGGTCCTCCAGAACGCGGCCGACGATCGCCAGGCCGAGGCCGGTGCCCTTCGCCCGGGTCGTGACATAGGGCTCGAGCAGGCGCGCGCGGGCGACCTTGGGCAGGCCGATGCCGTTGTCGACCACGTCGATCAGGATGTCGTCGTTCTCGCGCTGCGCCACGACGTCGATGCGGCCCTTGCCAAGCTCCTCGCGCGGGACCTGCTCGATCGCCTCGGTGGCGTTCTTGATGATGTTGGTCAGCGCCTGCGAGATCAGCCGGCGGTCGAACTGGGCGGGCAGCGGCGACTGCTTGATGTCGGCCTCGATGTCGAGATCGGGATGCGCGACCTTCATCAGGAACACCGCCTGGCGCACCACGTCGGCGACGTCCTCACCTTCCATCACCGGCTTCGGCATCCGCGCAAAGCGCGAGAACTCGTCGACCATCCGCCTGATGTCGTCGACCTGGCGCACGATGGTATCGGTGCACTGCTCGAAGATCGACTTGTCCTTCTCCTCGGTGATGGTCTTGCCGAACTTGCGGCGGATGCGCTCGGCGGAGAGCTGGATCGGGGTCAGCGGGTTCTTGATCTCGTGGGCGATGCGGCGGGCGACGTCGCCCCAGGCCGAGGTGCGCTGCGCCGACACCAGCTCGGTGATGTCGTCGAGTGTGATGATGTAGCTGTCGCGCGATTGGCTGGTCTGCTCGGCCGAGACGCGGACCGACAGATTGCGCTCATGGCCGTCGCGCAGGATCGTGACCTGCCCCTGCACCAGGCGCTGCGTTCCCTCGCGCGCGGTCTTCATCATCTCGTCGAGCTCGGGCAGCACGTCCGAGAGCGGATGGCCGAGCGTCTCCGATTCGGCGTGCCCGATCAGCTTCTCCGCCGAGCGGTTGAGGACGCCGATGGTGCCTGAGGCGTCGACCCCGATGATGCCGGCAGAGGCCGACGACAACACAGCTTCGATGAAGCGGCGGCGGCTGTCGATGGTTTCGCTGGCATCGACCAGCTCGTTGCGCTGGGTGCGCAGCTCCTGGGTCATTTTGTTGAAGATTTCACCGAGCAGCGCGAGGTCGCTTTCCGACTTGTTGACGGGCACCTGGACATTGAGATTGCCCGTCGAGACCTCGCTCGCCGCACCCATCAGCTGGCGGATCGGTGACACCAGCCCGTTGGCGAAGTTCAGGCCGATCAGCACCGAGGCCATCAGGATGGTGAGCGCGATCACCGCGAACATCAGCGCGAACGCGACCTGGATGCCGAGCCTGCGGGTCTCGAGCTGGGCATATTCGGCCGCGCTGGTCTGGGTCTGCTTGAGCTGGGCCACCACCGCCGGATCGAGCAGTCGCGCCACATACAGGAACATGTCGTCATAGGCCCGCAGGCGGACCACGGAGGCGACGTAGTTTTCCGGAAAGACCGAGATCTTCGGCTCGGTCTCGTTGATGTCCTTCAGGATGTCGGGCGGCGGCGCCTCGTAGTTCAGGCGAACGCCGGTTTCGGCGCTGGCGACGATCTTGCCGTCCTTGTCCATCAGCACCGCGACCGGAAGATTGCGCGACTCGGCGCCGGCCGTCATCAGCTGCAGGAACGTCATGCGATCCTGGTCGTAGAGCGGCCGCGCATGGGCGAGGTCATTGGCCATCGCCAGCGTGTCGCCGTTGATGAGCTGGGCGTGCTCTTGCATGTAGGCGCTGGCGATGGTCAGCGAATTCTGGATCACCTGCTTGGTGGGACCCGAGAACAGCCGGTCGAGGCCGCGCTCGATGGTGACGTTGGCAACAATCGACACCAGCACGGCGGGCAGCACCGCGATCACCGAGAACAGGCCGACGATCTGCACATGCAGCCGCGCCGCGGCCCGGCCGCGCCGCCTCGCCTGCACCATCTGCCAGACTTCCCGGACGATGATGCCGACCAGCAGCAGGATGGTGCCGGCATTGATCATCAGGAAGGAGCGGACCACCTCAGACGTGGGCTCGATCGGGGTCAGCCCGGTCAGCACCACGAAGGTCAGGAAGGCGGACAGCAGCGCGATGGCCACGGCGAACGGCGCCAGCCAGCGCCGCAGCGGGAAGCCCCGCGCCTCTGCATTGGGCTCGGCCGACGGGGCGCGTAATGTTGAAGCGGTGGTCTCTGCGCTGGTCATACCGGCAATTGAGCTGAGAGCGATCGCCCGCGGGAATTGCGAACTGATGCAATCATATCACAATGTTGCCGAATTGCGACATTTCCGCGGCGCAAACCCCTGGTGCAGCGCCGTGTCCCCAAAACCATTTGTGACTACTCAATAACGGTAGCGGGCTTGAAGCGAGGCTTGCGCCCCGCCCCGGCAGCCCTAGACTAGTTCCGCCACGCCCGCGGCAGGGCCGCGGGTATAGCTGCCAATTCCGCGGTCGCCAAGATTGCCGACGTCACGAGCCTTTGCCGAGGACCAGGGCGACGAACGCCCGCAGGTCGCTCAGCATCAGGTCCGGCTCCTCCCAAGCGGCGAAGTGGCCGCCCGACGGCATGTCGCTCCAGTGCACGATGTCGTAGGTCTTCTGTGCGAAGGAGCGCGGCGGCGGGATGAATACGGGGTCAGGGAAGGCGGCGACGCCGGTCGGCACCTCGATGCGCGTTCCAGCGGGAAACTTGTTCGACTTTTCGAGGCGCCTGCCCTGATAGATCCAGGTCGCGGTGACGACCGAGGACGGCGCGACGTAGAGCATGATGTTGGTGAGCAGCTCTTCTTCGCAGAACTTGCTCCAGATGTCCGGGCGGCCATCGGGCGCCACCGGGAGATCGGCCCACTTGCCGATCTTCTCGAGCATCCAGCCGGCCGCGCCGACGGGGCTGTCGGCCATCGCCGCGCCGAGCGTTTGCGGGCGCGTCCCCTGCTGGTGACTGTAGCCGCTCTCCAGCTCTAAGAGTTCGTCCCGTTTGGCGACGAATGCCTTTTCCGCGTCGCTCGTCGGTGCGGCATCCTCCGCGTGTAGGTTGACCATGTTGAGGTGGATGCCGAGCAGCGCGTCGGGCCGGTCGTGCGCCATCCACGCGGCGATGGCGTTACCCCAATCCCCGCCCTGGACGATGAAGCGCTCGGCACCGTAAAGCTCGCCCATCAGCCCGTTCATCAGCGCCGCGGCCCGCCGCGGCCCGACGAGGCCGGTGATCGGCTTCGAGAAAGCGAAGCCCGGCAGCGACGGGACGACGACGTCGTGACCGTCCGCCACCAGCGGCTCCAGCAGCGGCTCGAACTCGAGATACGAGCCTGGCCAGCCGTGCAGGAGTAGAAGCGGCGGCTTCGAGCCGTCGCCCTTCAAATGCACGAAATGCAGGTGCTCGCCGTCGATATCCGTCATGAAATTCGGAAGCCGATTGAGGCGCCGCTCGACGGCACGCCAGTCGTAGACATCCCGCCAATAGGTGACGAGCCGCTGGAGGTCGGCGACCCCGACGCCCGATCGCCAACCTCCCGCGTCGGGAAGCTCGCTCCAGTCGTAGGCGGCGACCTTGCGCGCGATGGTCGCGAGCCGGTCGTCGGAAATCTCGATCTTGTAGGGCGTCGCCATCGCCGTCTCCTCGCTCCGCCGCCGCTCGCCGCGTGACGCCCGTTGGCCGCTCGAAAGGCCGCCGCCGCGGCATCCGAATGCTTGCGGCTGCATCGTCCCGCGTGACACAAAGTTAACTCGTTTTATTGCAACGAAAAGGCGGCTGTTGAAAGCGCTGCTTCGGACCGCGGAAGCTCGCACCGTCCCAGATCTGCGCGCCGCCATCCGGCAAGCCTTTACCCGCTTCACCTCTGACGAGTGCCGCAACTATCTCGCCGCCGCAGGCTACCACGCCTATGACCCAACTTGATCGGAAACAGCTCTAGCCGCCGCTCCGGTAGACTTGGATGTCGAGGTCGCGGATCTTTTTGCGCAGCGTATTGCGGTTCAGCCCGAGCAGGTCGGCGGCCCGGATCTGGTTGCCGCGAGTCGCCGCCAGTGCGGCGGTCAGCAGCGGGATCTCGATCTCCTTGAGGATGCGGTGGTAGAGGCCCGGCGGCGGCACGCCGTTCGGGAAGCCGGAGAAGTGCGAGGACAGATAGGCCTCGACCGCGCCGCCGAGATTATCGACGCCGACGGTCGCCGTGCTGCCCGAGGTGACCGCCGGCGGCGCCAGCTCGCCGTCGATGACCGAAGCGGTGATGACGTCCTGCGGATAGAGCGCGGCGAGCCGCCGGGCGAGGTTTTCCAGCTCGCGGACGTTGCCTGGCCAGCGGTGCTGCTTGAGCCGCTCCAACGCCTGGGCGTCGAGCTTCTTCGGCGGCAGGCCGTCCTTCTCGGCGAGCGAGAAGAAGTGCCGGATCAGGTCGGGCAGATCCTCGATGCGCTCACGCAGCGGCGGCAGCCGCAGCGGCACCACGTTCAGGCGGAAGAACAGATCCTCGCGGAACAGCCCCTGCTGGATCAGGATGCGCAGGTCCTTGTTGGAGGCGGCGACGATGCGGACGTCGGTCTTGATCGGGGTGCGGCCGCCGACGGTGGTGTATTCGCCCTGCTGCAGCACGCGGAGCAGCCGGGTCTGTGCCTCCATCGGCATGTCGCCGATCTCGTCGAGGAACAGCGTGCCGCCCTCGGCCTGCTCGAAGCGGCCGGAGGCGCGGGTGTTGGCGCCGGTGAAGGCGCCGCGCTCATGGCCGAACAGCTCCGATTCGATCAGGTCGCGCGGGATCGCCGCCATGTTGACCGCGACGAACGGGCCGTTGCGGCGCCGCCCGTAGTCGTGCAGCGCACGCGCGACCAGCTCCTTGCCGGTGCCTGATTCGCCCGAGATCATCACGGTGAGGTCGGTCTGCATCAGCCGCGCCAGCACGCGGTAGATTTCCTGCATCGCCGGCGAGCGGCCGACCAGCGGGATCGAGTCGAATTCACCGTCATCGGCGGGGCTGGCGACCCGCTCCTTCGGCTCGGCCAGCGCGCGGCCGACGATGGTGATCAGCTCCTTCAGGTCGAACGGCTTCGGCAGATATTCGTAGGCGCCGCGCTCGGAGGCGCGGATCGCGGTCATGAAGGTGTTCTGCGCGCTCATCACGATGACAGGCAAATTCGGCCGCATCTTCTTGATCCGCGGCAGGAGATCGAACGCGTTCTCGTCGGGCATCACCACGTCGGTGATGACGAGATCGCCTTCGCCCTGGCTGACCCAGCGCCACAGCGTTGCGGCGTTGCCGGTGAGGCGCACCTCATAGCCGGCGCGCGACAGCGCCTGGTTCAGGACGGTCCGGATGGCGGTGTCGTCGTCAGCGACAAGTATGCTACCTGCAGGCATTGGTGTTCCTCATCGTGCATCCTGAGAGGCAGGCGGTGACGTACCCGGAACGTCATCGCGGTTGCTTTGGTCGAGTTGCTTGGCGGCGCTGTACATCGGCATCAGCACGCGGAAAGTGGTTTTGCGCGGCTGCGACTCGCATTCGATGATGCCGCCGTGATCGCCGACGATCTTGGCGACCAGCGCGAGGCCGAGCCCGCTGCCGGTCTGCTTGGTGGTGACGAAGGGATCGAACAGGTTCGGCAGCAGGTCTTCCGGCACGCCCGAGCCGTTGTCCTTGACGCAGAATTCCAGCGGCAGCGAGACCCGCGATTTCTTGCCGGGCACCGACAGCCGCACCCCCGGCCGGAACGCCGTGGTGAGCTGGATCTCCGCATCGGTGCCGAGATCGGCGACCGCTTCGGCCGCGTTCTTCACGAGGTTGAGGAACACCTGGATCAGCTGGTCCTGGTTGGCCAGCACCGGCGGCAACGACGGATCGTAGTCCTCGATAAAGCGCACATTGCGGGCAAAGCCGGACTGCGCCAGGCGCTTCACATGATCGAGCACGGAATGGATGTTGACCGGGCCGCGCGCCACCGGGCGGTCGTCGCCGAACACTTCCATGCGGTCGACCAGCGTCACGATGCGGTCCGCCTCGTCGCAGATCAGCCGCGTCAGCAGCCGGTCTTCGGAGGAGGCCTGCTGCTCCAAAAGCTGCGCCGCGCCGCGGATGCCCGACAGCGGGTTCTTGATCTCGTGGGCGAGCATCGCCGCCAGCGCGATCACCGAGCGCGCCGCGCTGCGATGGGTGAGCTGCCGATCCATCTTGTCGGCGATGGTGCGCTCCTGCAGCATCACCACGATATGCCCGGGCCGCTCGGTCAGCGGCGCGACGTGCAGATCGACCTGGCGATCGCCGCCGATCCGCGGCGTGCCGAGATCGACCTTGTATTCGTTGACCGGCGAGCCGCTCGTCCGCACCTGCTCGATCAGCGCCAGCAGCGGGCTGCCGAACGGCACCAGCTCCTTCAGCGATTGCCGGCGCAGGAACTGGGTCGATATCTCGAAGAAGGATTCGGCTGCGATATTGGCGTCGACGATCCGCCCGTCGGGTGCGACCAGCAGCACCGGATTGGGCAGCGCATTGAGGATGGCCTCCCCGTCAGTCGGCACCGGCCGGCGGAATTCCATGGCTGACGTCATGCGGCAGCACTCCAGGCAAAATCTTCGTAGGCGTCGGCAAGCGAGCGATGCACGCTGGACGGCTCTTCCGCGGTCAGGATGGCCTGCCGCCAGGCCTTCAATGTCGCGGCCGGCGCGCAGCTATAGGCCGCAGCAGCCTCCAGCGCCCAGCCCAGATGCTTGCGTGCATGCTTGAGCCCGATGCGCAGGCCATAGTGGCTGCAAACCTCGTCATAGAGCGCGCGAATGTGCTTGAGCTGCTCGGCAAGCGACGGCGCGGCCTCGGCGATCCCGGTCTCCAGGCGGCGCCCGATCTGCCCCGGCAGCCAGGGCTGCCCCTGCGCGCCGCGGCCGATCATGACGGCGTCGGCACCCGACATCTCGAGCGCGTTGACAGCCTTGTCGAACGAGGTGATGTCGCCATTGACCACGACCGGGACAGTGACGGCGTCCTTGACGGCGCGCACGGCGTTCCAGTTGGCCTCGCCCTTGTAGAACTGGCAGCGGGTCCGGCCATGCACCGTGATCATCTGCACGCCGGCGTCCTCGGCGCGGCGCGCCAGTTCCGGCGCATTGAGCGAGCGGTCATCCCAGCCGAGCCGCATCTTCAGCGTCACCGGCACCTTGACCGCCGACAGCGTCGCCTCGATCAGCGTGATCGCGTGGTCGAGGTCGCGCATCAGGGCCGAGCCCGACTGGCCCCCGGTCACGTGGCGGGCCGGACAGCCCATGTTGATGTCGATGACGTCGGCGCCGGCGCCTTCGGCGATCCGTGCTCCCTCCGCCATCCAGTGGGTCTCGCAGCCCGCCAGCTGGACCACATGCGGCCCGACCCCGGCTGCCTCGCAACGCAGCTTCGACATCGGCTTGCCGTTCACCAGATCGTTGCTGGCGGTCATCTCGGAGACCACCAGGCCGGCGCCCAAAGTGGCAGCGAGTCGCCGGAAAGGCGCATCGGTAATGCCGGACATGGGCGCGAGGAGAACCCGGTTGGCGACAGCAATATCGCCGATCTTCAATGGGTTACGAGGAGTACTTTGCACGCCGGTCACAGCCGTCTCGTCGTTCTGTCAGCCACGCCATTGCAGCTGACGTCGCCTATTCTGCGCACAATTCTTGTGCAGTCAAGGCTCATGCCTACGGTTTAGACATTCCTATCATCAGTGCAGGTGCACTGCAACAAAATCTGCTTTTCCCACAGTCATCGGCAAACGCTCTGTTTTTGCGCAGCGGTCATGCTAAGGGCTGTGCGCGGCGATCCTCGCCGTCCCCCTCATCCCCGATTCGTCTGTCACTGGTTCAAAATGCCAAAGCCTGAGCGTACCGCAGCCATCCTTGTCGCAGCCGGCCGTGGACTGCGCGCCGGCGCAGGCGGGCCGAAGCAATACCGGACGATCGGCGGACAGACGGTGATCTACCGCGCCATGGAGGCGTTCTCCGGACATCCGGACGTGTTTGCGGTGCAGCCTGTGGTCAATCCTGACGACACAGCGCTTTTCGATGAAGCCGTCGCAGGCCTCCGTCATCGGCCGCCGACGCCGGGCGGCGCAACCCGGCAGGCCTCGGTCCATGCCGGGCTCGAGGCGCTCGCAAGCGAGAAGCCGGACATCGTGCTGATCCACGATGCCGCGCGCCCCTTCGTCACCGCAGCCGTGATCTCGCGCGCGATCGCCGCGGCCGGCCGGACTGGCGCTGCGATCCCCGTGATTCCCGTCGCCGACACGATCAAGCTCACCGGCGATGCCGGCGACGTCGAGGCGACGCCGGAGCGCGCGCGCCTGCGGATCGCGCAGACACCGCAGGCTTTTCGTTTCGACGTAATATTGGAGGCGCATCGTCGCGCAGCGCGCGAGGGCCGCTCCGATTTCACCGACGATGCGGCGCTTGCCGAGTGGGCGGGATTGACGGTTGCGACGTTTGAAGGTGATGCTGCCAACATGAAACTCACCACACCCGAGGACTTCGTGCGCGAGGAAGCGCGGCTCGCAAGCCAGCTCGGCGACATCAGAACCGGCACCGGCTACGACGTGCACGCCTTTGGCGACGGTGACCATGTGATGATCTGCGGCGTGCGCGTGCCGCACACGAAAGGATTTCTGGCCCATTCCGACGGCGATGTCGGGCTGCATGCTCTGGTCGACGCGATCCTCGGCGCGCTGGCCGACGGCGATATCGGCTCGCATTTCCCGCCGAGCGACGCCAAGTGGAAAGGCGCCTCCTCCGACCAGTTTCTGAAATACGCGGTCGAGCGCGTCACCGCGCGTGGCGGACGAATCGCCAATCTCGAAGTGACGCTGATCTGCGAGCGGCCGAAGATCGGGCCGTTGCGCGACACCATGCGGGCGAAGATCGCGGAAATCTCCGGCGTCCACATCTCGCGCGTGGCGGTCAAGGCCACCACCAGCGAGCGGCTCGGCTTCACCGGCCGCGAGGAAGGCATCGCGGCAACCGCTAGCGCCACGGTCCGTCTCCCTTGGGACGATAAAGGCTGGGACGATAAAGGTTGGGACGATAAAGGCCGGAGTGCCTGAGATGGGCGGCAGCGACGCTCGTGCCCTCTCCCGCTCGCTGCTCGACCTGTGCCGGATGCGCAAGCTGACCATCGCGACCGCCGAATCCTGCACCGGCGGCCTGGTCGCGGGTGCGCTCACCGACATCCCCGGCTCGTCCGACGTCATCGACCGCGGCTTCGTGACCTATTCGAATGAGGCCAAGCGGGTCATGCTCGGCGTCAAGGCGGCCACGCTGGAAACGTTCGGCGCGGTGAGCAAGGAAACCGCGACCGCGATGGCGATCGGCGCGTTGGAAAAGGCCGGCGTCGACCTTGCGGTCTCGATCACCGGCATCGCGGGCCCTGGCGGTGCGACACCAGGCAAGCCGGTCGGCCTGGTGCATTTCGCCGTCGCTGCGCGCGACGGCCGCATCATTCATCGTGAGCAGCGATTTGGCGCAATCGGCCGAAGCACGGTGCGGCAGCGCTCCGTGGTCGAAGCATTGCGCATGCTGATGGAGCTCGCGCGCCCGCCGCAGGCCGCCAAGCCGCGTCGCGAGGCCGCCAGCCGGTTGCGGCCAAGGGTGGCCCGCTCGCCGCGGAGCCACGCCGCGAAACGCCGCCGACCGCCGCGCGGATAGGCCCAACGCAAAGTCAAGTCGCGCCGCGGCCCGCCTTACACGGGCTTGTGTCAACTGCGGCCCGGTGACGCCTTCCTAAAATGGAACTTTGACGCGGCTTCACCGCTTTATGTTGTTCCAACTCTGCTGTTTCGATTGTTCGTCCAACAGCAAAATCCCACAACAAGGAGAAAATGATGAAGTTGGGAACTTTGGTCGTGGCCGCCATCAGCGCTGGCGCCATGACGCTGTCGACTGTCGCGCCTTCGTCCGCCGCCCCACTCGCTCCGGCGCGATTGCAGGACCAGCCTACCTCCGTCGAGCATGTGCAGTATCGGCATTGGCACGGTGGTCCGCGTTACGGCTATCGCGGCGGATACGGCTACCGCGGTGGTTACTATCGCGATCGTGGTAACAACGGCGCGGCGATCATCGGCGGGCTGGCGGCCGGCGCGATCATCGGCGGCGCCATCGCGGCGAGCCAGGCCAAGGCCAACAACGACGCCTATTGCTCCCAGCGTTTCCGCACCTACGACCCGACTTCGGGCACCTACATCGCATCCGGCGGCGTGCGGCGATCCTGCCCGTAACTCAGCGAACGGTCTCCCGCATCATCCGTCGTGCCCGGCCTCGTGCCGGGCATTTGCGTTCCAGGGATGTAGACGAGACGGCTTCGCTACGTCGACAGTTGAGGCTTGCCGTAGACCTGATCCGCGCGCTTCTCGAACGCCGCGGCAAAGCGTGAGAATGCGGCGTCGAACATCGAGCCCATCAGCATCGCCAGCATCCGGCTCTTGAATTCGTAGTTCAGGAAGAAGCCGACATCGCATTCGGTTTCCGACTTCGGCTCAAAACTCCAGCGGTTCTCCAGATTGCTGAACGGGCCGCGCAGATATTCGACCAGGATATTCAGATTGGCCCGGTCGAGCGTCACCTTGCTGGTGAAGGTTTCCCGCACCAGCTTGAAGGACACCGTCATGTCCGCCACCACGACCTCGGTGCCGTCGTCCTTGGGCGTGCGCTGGCGGATCTTGAGCGACTGGCATAGCGGCACGAATTCGGGATAGCGCTCGACGTCGGCGACCAGATCGAACATTTGGGGTGCGGTGTGCCGGACCCGCCGCTTGCTTGAGAATCGTGGCATCAGTGGATACTCGCACGGTTTTGCCCGAGTGCGAGGCGCTTCAGATAATCATCCGCCTGCGCCCGATCGGTGAAGCAGACCAGCGATTGATCGGGCCGCAAACCGGCAAAATACTCGATCAGCTTCGGCCGCTGCTGCCGGCGATAGGTCCAGACGTAGCGGAAGAATTCGAGATCGATCTTCTCGGGGCAGCCTTCCGCCATCTCGGGGCGGACCTGGCCATAGCTCCCGGCAACCCGCCTGAAGATGCCGAGCATGCAGGTCGACCGCGGCAGGTCGAACCAGATGATCGTATCGGAGAGCTGCCGGCGCAATTGCCCTGCACCATGCCTCATGTAGTTCCCATCCATGATCCAGCGCGGCTCCTGGGCTGCTTCGGTCATGCGGCGCTCGAATTCGTCCCTGCCCGACTCGACCCAGCCCGGTTTCCAGAACAGTGCATCGATCGACACGGTCGGAATCCCTGTCATGGCGGACAGCCGCCGCGCAAAGGTCGACTTGCCGGATCCCGACGATCCCATCACCAGAACGCGCTGCATTGGTCCAGTCCAAGGTTCGCTCAAGGTTCAGTCAAGGCCCGATCAAGCAACGGCGCGCGATGGCGCCGGCTTACCGCCGTTTGCAAAAATCTAGCGGCCGCGGGCCGTGCGCGCCGCCTGCAGTTTGGCGAAATCCTCGCCGGCGTGATGCGACGAGCGCGTCAACGGGCTCGCCGACACCATCAAAAAGCCCTTGGTATAGGCGACGCGCTCGTAGCCTGCGAACTCATCCGGCGTCACGTAGCGCATCACGGCGTGATGCTTGCGGGTCGGCTGTAGGTACTGGCCGATGGTGAGGAAATCGACTTCGGCCGAGCGCAGATCGTCCATCACCTGCAGCACCTCGTGCCGCTCCTCGCCGAGGCCGACCATGATGCCCGACTTGGTGAAGATGGTCGGGTCCATTTCCTTGACCCGCTGCAGCAGCCGGATCGAATGGAAATAGCGGGCGCCGGGACGGACCGTCAGATAGCGCGACGGCACGGTTTCCAGATTGTGGTTGAAGACGTCGGGCTTGGCCGCGACCACGCGCTCCAGCGCGCCGTCCTTGCGCAGGAAGTCCGGTGTCAGGATCTCGATCGTGGTGGTCGGGCAGCGTGCGCGGATCGCGCGGATGGTCTCGGCAAAGTGCTCGGCGCCGCCGTCGGCGAGATCGTCGCGGTCGACCGAAGTGACCACGACATGACTGAGCCCGAGCTTGGCGGTGGCCTCCGCGACGTATTCCGGCTCGCTCGCCTCGAGTGCGCCGGGCATGCCGGTCTTGACGTTGCAGAACGCGCAGGCGCGCGTGCAGGTGTCGCCCATGATCATGAAGGTGGCGTGCTTCTTGTCCCAGCACTCACCGATATTGGGGCAGCCCGCCTCCTCGCACACCGTGACGAGGCCGTTCTCCTTCACGATCCGGCGCGTATCCGCATAGCCGCGCGTGTTCGGCGCACGAACGCGGATCCAGTCCGGCTTCGGCGGCGACACGGCATCCGGCCGGTTGACCTTTTCGGGGTGCCGCGGGCGGAGCTGAGTGGTGGAGATGGTATCGACGATGGTGACCATGGATGCCTGCAAGTCGCGGGAGCATGATCCAGGCAGATCATGCTCCGAACCAAGGGCTTAGCTAATCGGTGTTGACGCGGCTCGCAACCCGCCCCGCGACCCTAGCAGACCTGCCCATATATTGGCAGTCTTGCGGTCCGTTCCATGCCGATTCCCACCTCAAAATGGCTCAAAAACCCCGATCCATCCGCGCGACCGCGCCGCGCCTCGGCAAGGCGCTGAAACGCTCCTTCTTCGATCGCAGCGTCCACGAGGTCGCCCCCGACCTGATCGGCGCGACCTTCCTGGTCGGCGGCGCCGGCGGCATCATCACTGAGGTCGAGGCCTATCATCACACCGATCCGGCGGCGCATTCCTACCGCGGGCCGACCCCGCGCAACCAGGTGATGTTCGGCCCGCCGGGCTTCTCCTACGTCTACCGCTCCTACGGCATCCATTGGTGCGTCAACTTCGTTTGCGAGGAAGCGGGCTCGGCCAGCGCCGTGCTGATCCGCGCGATCGAGCCGACCCATGGGCTCGCGGCGATGCGCAGGCGGCGCGGGCTGGAAGACGAGCGCGCGCTGTGCTCGGGGCCCGGCAAGCTCTGCGAGGCGCTCGGCATCACCATCGCGCACAGCGAATTGCCACTCGACCGCGCCCCGATCGCGCTCCATGCGCGGACCGAAGCCCCCGACATCATCACCGGGGTGCGGATCGGCATCACCAAGGCGGTCGACCTGCCCTGGCGCTACGGGCTGAAGGGATCGAAATTCCTCAGCAAGCGGTTTTGAGCGCCGCGGCGTTATCAGCTATGACGCCTTCTTCAACCGCTCGATCGCCTCGAGAATCTTGACGCGGCGCTCCGCTGCTGCCGCACGCTTTTCCTTCTCTTCCTCGACGAGCTCTTCCGGCGCGTTGGCGACGAACTTCTCGTTAGCGAGCTTGGCATCGACCCGCTTGATGTCGGCGTCGGCCTTGCCGAGCTCCTTCTCCAGCCGCGTGCGTTCGGCCGCGAGATCGATCACGCCCTTCAGCGGCAGCGCGACCGCCTCGCCGCGGACAAGGAGCTGCACCGCGCCTTCCGGCGGGTGATCGGCGAACGAGATATCCGACAATCGCGCGAGCCGCTTGATGGTGTCGTTCCAGCGCTGCGCGCGGTCCCGCGTCTCGTCGGAGGCGCCTGCGATCACCAGCGGCGTCAGTGTCGACGGCGGGATGTTCATTTCCGCCTTCACCGACCGCATCGCGGTGACGAGATCGACCACCCAGCCGATCTCGGCCTCGGCCGCGGGATCGCTGAACTCGTCGGCGTCGAGCGCGGCAATGACCGGTGGAATGATCGGATCGACCACCGGACCGGCGGTCGCGATCGCGGCCAGCTGCTCGCCGGTCACGCCCGACTTGCGCGGCCAGGACGCCAGCACCAACAGGCCGTCGCGCTTTGCGGTCACCGCCCACAACTCCTCCGTGATGAAGGGCATGAACGGATGCAGCAGCTTGAGGATCTCGTCACGGGTCCAGGCGATCATCGCGCGGGTCTCGGCCTTGGCCGCGCCCTCATCGCCCATCAGCACGGGTTTCGCGAGCTCAAGATACCAGTCGCAGAACACGTTCCAGACGAAGCGGTAGATCGCGCCCGCGGCATCGTTGAAGCGATGATCCTCGATCGTCTCGGTGACCTCGCGGGTGACGCGCGAGGTTTCGTGCGCGATCCAGCGGTTCAGCGTCTCCTTTGCGCCCTTCGGATCGAAACCGTCCGGCTTGACGCACTCGTTCATCTCGGCGAAACGGCAGGCGTTCCAGAACTTGGTCGCGAAATTGCGGTTGGTCTCGACCAGATGCGGCGACAGGCGGATGTCATGGCCTTGCGCCGCCTCGCGGGTCAGCGCGAAGCGCAGCGCGTCAGCGCCGTATTCGTCGATCACGCCGAGCGGGTCGATGACGTTGCCCTTCGACTTCGACATCTTGGCGCCCTTCTCGTCGCGGACGAGACGGTGGATGTAGACGGTCGAGAACGGCGCCTCCTTCATGAAATGGAGGCCCATCATCATCATGCGGGCGACCCAGAAGAAGATGATGTCGAAGCCGGTAACCAGCGTATTGGTCGGGTAGTAGCGCGCGACCTCCGGGGTGTCGTCCGGCCAGCCCAGCGTCGAGAACGGCCACAGGGCCGACGAGAACCAGGTGTCGAGCACGTCCTCGTCACGCGTGATGAAGCCCTCGCGCTTGGCGGGGTCGACCGCCATGTCGTGGCCCTGCTCCGGCGTGATGACTTCCTGCTCGACGTAATAGCCGAGCGCGTGGCCGACCGCCTCTTCCTCGGTCTCGGCGACGAACACCTTGCCGTCGGGTCCGTACCACGCCGGGATCTGATGGCCCCACCAGAGCTGACGCGAGATGCACCAGGGCTGGATGTTCTCCATCCACTCGAAATAGGTCTTTTCCCAGTTCTTCGGCACGAACGTGGTTTCGCCCGAGCGCACCGCCGCAATCGCCGGCTGCGCCAGCGTCTTGGCGTCGACATACCACTGGTCGGTCAGATACGGCTCGATCACGACGCCGGAGCGGTCGCCATGCGGCACCATGTGGGTGTTGGGCTCGATCCGCTCGAGGAAGCCGAACTCCTCCAGCCTTGCGACGATCTTCTTGCGCGCCGCGAAGCGCTCGATCTTGTCAAACTCGGCGGCGAACTCGTCGGCGCCCATCGGCAGGCCGCGCAGGTAGTCCTCGTTGCCCACCAGGCTGAGGCTGCCTTCCTGGTCGAGCACGCTGATCTGCGGCAGGCCGTGGCGCTTGCCGATCTCGAAGTCGTTGAAGTCGTGTGCCGGCGTCACCTTGACCGCGCCCGAGCCCTTCTCCGGATCGGAATAGTCGTCGGCGACGATCGGAATCCTGCGGCCGACCAGCGGCAGGATGACGTGCTGGCCGACCAGATCGGTGTAGCGCTCGTCGTCCGGATGCACCGCGACCGCGGTGTCGCCAAGCATCGTTTCGGGGCGCGTCGTCGCGACCACGATGAACGACTTCGGATCCTCGGGGCTGAAGCTGCGGCCCTCGATCGGGTAGCGCAGGTACCAGAGATGGCCCCGGACCTCGACCTGCTGCACTTCGAGATCGGAGATCGCGGTGAGCAGCTTCGGGTCCCAATTGACCAGGCGCTTGTCCTTGTAGATCAGGCCATCGCGATGCAGCTCGACGAACACCTTGACGACGGCGCGCGACAGGCCCTCGTCCATGGTGAAGCGCTCGCGCGACCAGTCGCAGGACGCGCCGAGGCGCTTGAGCTGGTTGACGATGGTACCGCCGCTCTCGGCCTTCCACTGCCAGACCCGCTCAAGGAATTTGGCGCGGCCCATATCGCGGCGGCCCGGCTCCTGCCGTTCCATCAGCTGACGCTCGACCACCATCTGGGTGGCGATGCCGGCGTGATCGGTGCCGGGCTGCCACAGCACGTCGCGGCCGCGCATCCGCTCGAAGCGGCACAGGATGTCCTGCAGCGTATTGTTGAGCGCGTGTCCCATGTGCAGCGAGCCGGTCACGTTCGGCGGCGGGATCACAATGGTGAAAGGCGCGGCGTCCTTGCGTTCAGGCCGGCCGGCCTTGAACGCACCGCTCTCCTCCCAGATCCGGGCCATCCGGTGCTCGATATCGGCAGGCTGGTAGTTTTTCTCGATCATGACAATGCGCTGTGGACCATGGAAAGCGTTAGAAAGCCGCCGGAGCGCACCAAGTCAACCGGACCGGCACGTCAAATCGACGTTTAGGGCATTTGGGGAGGTGATTGAGGGCCGCCAGGCCCAACGGCAGGAGCCAGCCTCGCGCCGGCGGCGGAGCTAGCGCCCGCGGCGGAGCTAACGCCCGCGGGATACCCGCTCGATCTCGGCCTTGACGATCCGCTCGACTAGCCCGGGCAGATTGTCGTCCAGCCAGGACTTCAGCATCGGCCGCAGCATCTCCTTGACCAGATCCTCGAGCGTCCGCGCATTGTTGCTCAGCACGGTGTTGGCCAGCGAGTTGAAGGCCGATTCGACGGCCCGCATCGTGGTTCCCGAGATGATCTGCTGCATGGGCGCGGTCTCGATTGCCGGCGGCTCCCGGGCCGGTTCCGGCGCCCGGCTCCGCGCTTCCGTGAACTCGAGGTCGTCCTGCGGCTCGACCTTGCGGAACGACGGCGCGGCGGCCGGGTCCGGCAGCGCCATCTCGTCGGTGAGTTCGAACACGTCGGCTTCGGGCTGGGCCGCGGGCTGCGGCGACGGCCTGATCTCGGTTGCGGGCGTCGCCTCATCGAGGCTGGCGAGCAGCGAGTCGATGTCGTCCTGACTGTTGCTGGCCGCCGGTGCTGGCGCAGGCGGCGGTGATTTCGGCGCGGGCGCGGCGGCCTTCGCAGCTGGTGGCGCTGCGGGCGGCGGGCTCTTCATCGCGGGCTTGGCTGCTGGTGCTGGCTCGACCTTCGGCGCCGGCGCTGCAGCGGCAGCCGCAGGCTTCTCGGCCGCGGCCGGCTTCGCCTCGTCGTCGGCAATGATGCGACGGATCGACGCCAGGATCTCCTCCATCGAGGGCTCTTGGACCTTCGCAGGTTGCGTCATCTCCGACTCCACATCGAAACGATTTTACATCAAGCCTGAGAGGATTCGCCGGTTCCGATGATGCGGGCGGAGATTTTCATTGCTCCCGCCCGACTTGTCCCCAGATCAAGCCCGCCCGAGGCCTTGTGCAAGCTTCGTGTCGCCCAATGCAGCGTGATCACAGGTGGCGTCGCACCTGTCATCACGCTACGCCGGCGCGCCGCGAATCGCCTTGCCGCCCGACAAAACGGTATGTCAGGCCAATTATCGAATGCAAGCAAACGCGCCTGTTTGTGGTCCTGATTAACTCAGAACCACAAACATGACGCGACAAGCGATGATGATGCGAAGGTGTTTAGCGGCCGTCGGGCGTGCGTACGCCGGCCCAGTTGTCACGAACCTGCTGGTAATGCACGCTCGGATCGTAGACGTTGGTCGAAAGGCCGAGCACCTGCGGCGACAAGCGGCCAACCGCGCTCAGCACGTTATAGGACGCGACGACGCGGTCGTGCTGCGCGGTGACCAGCGCGTTGCGCGCGTTGACGAGCGCCTGCTGCGCGTTGAGCACGTCGAGCGTGGTGCGCTGACCGGCCTTGGCCTCTTCGCGCACGCCGTTCAGGGCGATCTCCGACGCGGTCACCTGCGCCTGTGCCGACGCCACCTGCGACTTGCCGGCGACCAACTGGCCCCACGCGGTGACGACGTTGGCGCGCGCCTGATCGCGGGTCTGTTCGAGCACGAGGCGCTGCTGCGCCAGCGATTCCTTGGACTGGCGGATCAGCGAGTATTCCGCACCGCCCTGGTAGAGCGGAACCGACAGCTGGACCGCCGTTCCCGCGCTGAACGCGCGCTGGCTGATCATGGTCTGCTCGTACTGCTGCTGCACGGACGTTTGCAGGTTGACCGACGGGAACAGCGCACCCTCGCTGACCTTGACCTGCAGGAAGTTGACGTCGACGCCGTACATCGCCGAGGTGACGTTCGGATTCTGGGTCAGGCTGAGATCGACGGCAGCCGCAAGCGTCGTTGGCAGAAAGCGGTCGACCGGCGAGCCCGGCGCGAGATTCTGCGGCTCGTTGCCGATGATGCGGCGGAAATTCGATCGCGTCGTCGTCAGGTTCGATTCGGCGGTGAGCTGCTGGGTTTTGCCTGCCGCAAGCTGCGCTTCGGATTGCGCGACGTCGGTGCGCGTCACTTCGCCGACATTGAAGCGATCCTGGGTCTGCTTCAGCGTCTGTTCCAGCACGCGCGTGTTGCTGCGCTGAACCTCGACGATGGCGGAGTCGCGGAGATAGTCCATGTAGATCGTGGCCGCGCTCAGGATCACGGTTTGCTCGAGCACACGCAGGCCCTCGCGCGCCGCCGAGACCTGGCTTTCCGCCGCGCGCACCCTGGGCGCGGTCTGCGCGTTGAACAGCGATTGGTTGACCGTGAGGCCTGCGCTGCGTGGGGCGTTGGCGCCATGGATTTGGGTGCGGACAAGATTGTTCGCGTCGCCACCCTGTGTGGTCAGCGTATCGGTGTATTGGTACCCCGCGCTTGCCGTCAGTGCGACTTTCGGGCGGTAGCCCGACAGTGCCTGCGGAACGTTCTCGTCAGTTGACCGCACCTGCGCGCGTTGCGCGTTCAGCTGGGGATTGTTTTGGTAGGACCGCACCAGCGCGGCCTCGATTGTATCGGCGAGTGCGGGCACAGGGCCCATCTCCGCCAACAGAAGGACGGCAGTCGCAGCCGCGGTGACAACCTTCACCCCACGCATCCCCGGAAATCCAATCATTGTAGTCGCCGTCTCCCACACGCAAATCAGTCCGGCGGTCGCTTCAGTCGAAGTGAGTCCCGCCTCACCTTAGTCCGCAGCTAGGGCCAACGGAACTACCCCGCAACGGAACACGGTCGAAACTCTTCACATGGGGCAAACGGGCCACACTTCTGATTCGGAACGGGATTTTATCAGCCCGTGCGCCGCAGGAGAGGGTCAGAAGACGAAGGCGGGAACTCGCTCGAATCCGGGTAAAACGGGGGCCGAGGCGTCAAACAGCTCGCGATGGCCGAAATCCCCGTGGGAGTGCGTCACCAGGGTGGCGCGCGGCGGCGGCAACAAGCCGAACACCCCGACCAGCCTGCCCCCCTCCTTGAGCTGGCCGAACAGCCCGGTCGGGACGATCTCCGTCGCACCATTGAGGATAATGACGTCAAACGGGGCGCCGGCGGCATCGCCGTCGGCGGCCGCGGCCGTTTTGACGGTGATATTCTGGATCCCGAGCTCGGCGAAGGCTGTGGTCGCCTTTGCGGCAAGCGCCGGATCGCTTTCGGTCGCGCTGACGTTTGCGGCAAAGCGCGCCACCACGGCGGCGGCGTAACCGGTCGCGCAGCCGACCACCAGGACGCGGTCGGTGGCCTTGATCTCGGCGGCCTGGAGCATCCGGGCGAGCAGCGCCGGCGTGATCAGGCAGCGCCTCGTCGTACCGCCCTCGGCGACATCGAGGTCGAGGTCGAGGTAGGCCAGCGCCTGCTTGCTGGCCGGCACGAAGACCTCGCGCGGCACGGTCAGCATGGCATCGAGAATGCGATCATCGGTCACGTCGCTCGGACGCACCTGACCATCGACCATATACTGGCGCGCGGTCGAAAAACCGGTCATTGGCGGAGACCCTGCAAGTCGCGGCATTGCCGCTGGAGAAGCTAGAACAGGGCCATCTTTTGGAACAAGCTCCGCAAAAACGCAACACGCCGCTGGCGTGCAAAACGCGCTCCCAAAACGCGCTCGTGGCGCCGTCTATTCGATCGTGACAGCGAGTCGGCCGATCAGGCGGGCCACTTCATCGAGATGCTCGGAATCATGCTCCTCGACGGCCCTCGCGAGCCGGCGGACGCACTCATCGTCACTGATGTCGGGGGCATCATTCGGAACGAGCGTCGGCTGCGGCATCGACAGGTCGATCAGGTTAATAGCCATCAAAATCACCTCTCAAGACCCGGCGGGAGCAAGTGTCGACGGCTATTGAGTCGATTTGACGACGTTTTCGGCCTGTCCGCTGCGGACCACGGGCTTGTGATGGCGATTTGGGGGATCGATGGGGCCAGACCAAACTGGCTCCCCGGGCTGGATTCGAACCAGCGACCATTCGATTAACAGTCGAATGCTCTACCGCTGAGCTACCGAGGAATAGGCGAACATCTGTTCGCGAGCGGGCAGCGTATAACAAAGCCTTTCGGCCTTGCAAAGAACCAAATGGCCCCTCCGGCGAAACTTTAGCGCGCACGGTAAGCCTCTGCGATACAAGGGCTTACCTGTCGCCCGGCGTGCGACATGCCCAGCCCGCAGGCCCGGCCGCGCTCCTGCGGGCGCCTGGAAACCACCGCCAGCGCGGCGGCCACGCGGCGCCCGCGATTCTGTCAGGGGCGCCACGGCCCAGCTCCTCGCGCAAACGGGGTTGGCTACCGCCCGGCGATGGCAACGATGAACAGCGCGGTCGCGGCCAGCGAGGCGATGGTCCGCACGTGGTTCCAGAAGGTCCAGTCGGTCAGATAGCGCGCCCAAACCGACGCCGCCGACGTGCCCGCCGGGTCAGAGGCCGCAAGCTGATCGTTCAGCGGCACATTGAAGACGACGGTGACGACGAACATGCCGACCACGTAGAGGCCGCCGCCGCAAATCATCGCAACCGCGCCCGGCTCCTGCCATCTGAGCCCGCCGAGCACGACCAGCACGGCGCAGGACAGCGTGGTGCCGAGAAACACCGGCATGAACGGCGAGCGGACGATATCGACATTGATCGCGTTCATCGCCGAGATGCCGGCGGCCTGATCGATGCGGCCGAGCGCGGTCATGACGAAAGCCGAGAACGCGAAATAGAGCCCGGCGAGCAGGCCGCGCCGGGAATCCCGGCAAGAGTTTTTAGAAAGTTGTGATTTGTTTCACACGAGGTGCGGCCATGCCGACCTAGGTTCCCGAAGGGATCACCAACGATTCATTAACCAAAGCGGGCGCCATCGTTCTTTTCATAAAATTCGAACGAATCGCTCAATCCGGACCGAAGACAGTTTTGCGACCATGGCGCTCTCGAACCTCGGAGAGCGTGATGAGCGAAGTCGAATTTGATCTGCTGCTGGACGCCGTGCGAACGGCGATCGCGCCCATTGCTCAGGAGGATTTCGTGGCTCAGCCCTCGCCCCGCATTCAGCCGCCACCACGCGCGGCCAATGACAACCAGGCGCCGTGGCCGCTGATTCCGTTTCCTGAAGGTTGGTACGCCGCGAGTTAATGCGGCTTCTCATTTGTTGGCTGCAAGCCATTGATGAGATGAGTGGAGGCCACGACCAGAATTGAACTGGTGTACACGGTTTTGCAGACCGTTGCGTAACCACTCCGCCACGTGGCCCCTTGCGGCGGACTTCATATACGGCCTCTCTCCGATAGGCAACCGAGCCGGACGGCTAACGCCGGCGTCTGCGAAAGTCCCGCTTCTTCGGTTTTGGCGCCAATTCCGGCATTTTGGCCTGCACTTCGCGGAATCTCGCCAGCATCCGCTCGAAACTATTAGTTAACGTTGCGGCAATATCCGGCCGCTTCTCCAGCCCCGCCAGCAGGATCGCGGCGGCCTCGATGGTGGACAGGCCGTCGCGGCGCGGTTCCCGCCGCAGTCTGCCGTAGAGCGAGGGTCGTTTCGGCCCGAGAATCACCCGCTGGCACTTCAGCATCCAGGCATTGCGCCACCACAGCGCCTTGGCCTGGCTCCAGGTGCCGTCGAGCAGCACGATGCCCTCGATGTCGGCGAGGATCCCGCGCTGATGCGGCTCCAGCTCGCCCTTGCGGTTGATCGCAACGATCTCGGCATCGGTATCGAGGTCTTCGACCTTGGCGGAGCCGAGATAGAGCACCGCCCAGCGCGATGGATCAGGTACCGGCCGGCCGAGCGCCTTGGCCAGGCTCGGCCAGGACAGCCCGATCCGCACCACGGCGTTTTCGAAATGCTGTGCCAACAGTCGCGCGGTGCCGAGCGCCCTGTCCTGCTCCTGCGGATGGATCAGGATCAGGAGCTGGATGCGGCTCTCGATCGGCGTGACGCTGTCGCAGATGCACAGCGGCAACGGCTTGCCGCAATACGCGCACTCCTCGATCTCGGCGACAATATCGGCTTTTGCTTCGGTCGGTTCGGACATCGCTCCGCTATACGCTTGCAATCGTGCAATTCAAACTATTCCGCGGGTGCATGCACGCCTGACGGCTCGCGGCGCTGGCGCAGCCGGTCGATCAACAGATAGATCACCGGTGTCGTGTAGAGCGTCAGGATCTGCGACACGAACAGGCCGCCGATGATGGTGATGCCGAGCGGCCGGCGCAGCTCGGTGCCCGGGCCGGTCGCGATGACCAGCGGAATGCCGGCGAACAGCGCGGCCATCGTCGTCATCAGGATGGGACGGAAGCGCGCGCGGCAGGCCTCGAAGATCGCGTCCCGCGACGACAGGCCCTGATGCCGCTCGGCCTCGAGCGCGAAGTCGACCATCATGATGCCGTTCTTCTTGACGATGCCGATCAAGAGGATGATGCCGACGAAGGCGATCACGGTCAGCGGCGTGTTCGTCACCTGCAATGCGAGCAAGGCGCCGAGGCCGGCCGACGGCAGCGTCGAGATGATCGTGATCGGATGCGCCAGGCTCTCATAGAGCACGCCGAGCACGATATACATCGCAACCAGCGCGCCGAGGATCAGCAGCGGCTGCCGCCCGCTGGTCTTGTTGAAATCGCCGGCATTGCCGTCGAAGCTGCCGCGAATGCCCTCGGGCATGTGCAGCTCGTCGACCGCCTGCTGGATGTTCGTCGTCGCGACCTCCAGCGGCACGTCCGGCAGCAGGTTGAACGACACCGTGGTCGAGGGGAAGCCGCCAGAGTGATAGACCGCGAGCGCCGATAATCCACGCTGGTAGTGCACCAGCGCCGACAGCGGCACTTGCACGTCGTTGGCGCCGGCAACGTAGATGCGCTCGAGGTTCGACGGATCGCTCTGGAATTTCGGATCGATCTCGAGCACCACCACGTACTGGTTGCGCTGGGTGTAGATGTACGAGATCTGCCGCTGCGAGAAGGCGTTGTTGAGCGCGTTGTCGATGTCCTGCACGCGGACGCCGAGGCTGGAGGCGGTCTTGCGGTCGATCACGAGGTTGAGCTGCAGGCCGCCGGGATCGCGGTCGGAGGAGACGTCCGTGATGCCCTCCACCGTCTCCATGCGCTTGGCCACGATCGGCGCCCATTTCTGCAACAGCTCGAGGTCGGTCGAGGCGAGCGTGTACTGGTAGTCGGAATCGCTCTGCCGGCCGCCGGTTCGGATATCCTGGGCGGCGAACATGAACAGGCGGATGCCCGGCACCATGAACAGGTTGCGGCGCAGCCGGTCGATCACCTGCGCGGTCGACATCCCTCCCCGCTCCTCCGGCGGCTTCAGGCTGATGAACATGGTGCCGCGGTTGGAGGTGGCGCCGCCCGGGCCGCCGCCGGAGCCGACCGACGAGCCGATGCCGGCGACCGCGGGGTCGGCCATCACGATGTCGGCGAGCCGCTGCTGCAGCTGAAGCATCGCCTGGAACGAGATATCCGCCGATGCCCGCGTCGAGCCGATCACGAAGCCGCTGTCGTCGGTCGGGAAATAACCCTTCGGCGTCTTGATGTAGAGCGTCACCGTCAGCGCGACGGTGGCGAAGAACACCACCAGGGTCAGGAAGGGATAGCCGAGCACGATCCGCAGCGTCGCTGCGTAGAACGCCACGACTCGGGACAGCGTGCCCTCGATAATGCGGTCGTACCAGGTGGCGTGATCCGAGGTCGCCCCCCTGATGTAATGCGCGCAGATCATCGGCGTGATGGTCAGCGACACCACGGTCGAGACCGCGATCGCAAACACCAGCGTCAGCGAGAATTCGCGCAGCAGCCGCCCGACGATGCCATCCATGAAGATCAGCGGCGTGAAGGCCGCGATCAGCGACAGCGAGATCGACAACACCGTGAAGCCGATCTGCTTGGCGCCTTCGACCGCGGCCGGATATGGCGCCATGCCCTGCTCGAGATTGCGGTACATGTTCTCGATCATCACGATGGCGTCGTCGACCACGAAGCCGACGGAGATCGCCAGCGCCATCAGCGACAGATTGTCGATCGAGAAGCCGGCGAGCCACATTCCGGCGCAGGTGCCGGCCAGCGCCAGCGGCACCGACACGCCGGCGGCGATCGTCGGCACCACCCGGCGCAGGAACACGAACACCACGATCATCACAAGCACGGCGGTCGCCAGCAGCGTGAACTGCATGTCCTCGACGCTGGCGCGGATCGTTCCGGTGCGATCGACCAGGGTCGAGATCTCGACGCCCGCCGGAATCCATTTCCTCAGTTCCGGCAGCATCCTGCGAACGCCGTCGACGGTGTCGATGACGTTGGCGTCGCCCTGCTTGGTGATCTGGATCAGCACCGCCGGCTGCTTGTTGAACCAGGCGATCGAGCGCGAGTTGCGCACGGAATCCTCGACCTCGGCGACGTCGGCGAGGCGGACGTAATTGCCGTTCGAGCTCTTGACGACGATGTCGCGGAATTCGGCCGCGGTGCGCATCTGCTTGTTGATCGAGAGCGTCTCGCTCAGCCGGCCGCCATTGAAGATGCCGACCGGTCCCAGCGGGTTGGCATTGATGATCGCGAGCCGGACGTCGTCGGTCGCGATTCCGGCGTTCGCCAGCGACACCGGGTTGAGCGCGATGCGCACCGCCGGCTGGTCGGCGCCGCTGACGGTCACCTCGCCCACTCCCGGCACCTGCGAGATGCGCTGCGCCAGCACCGTGTCGGCGACATCGTACATCGCGCTGGTCGAGATCGTCTTCGAGGTCAGCGCCAGCACGAATACCGGCGACGCGGCCGGGTTGGCCTTGCGGAACTTGGGCAGCGACGGCAGGTCGCTCGGCAGATCGGCGAGCGAGGCGTTGATCGCGGCCTGCACGTCGCGCGCGGCGCGGTCGATATTGCGGCCGATCGAGAACTGCACCTGGATGCTGGTGATGCCGAGCGAGCTCGTCGAGGTGATCTGGTCGACGCCCGAAATGGTGCCGAGCTTGCGCTCCAACGGTGCGGCGACGGTCGCGGCCATTACCGAGGGATCGGCCCCCGGCCTGGACGCCGACACCCGAATGGTCGGGAAATCGACATTCGGAACCGACGACACCGGCAGGAACTGGTAGGCGACGATCCCGACCAGGAACAGCCCGATCGCAAGCAGTGTGGTGCCCACCGGCCTGCGGATGAAGGGCTCGGAGATCGAGATCACTGCATGCCCTCGGTGGCGCCCGCGATCGGCGGGCCGCTGGGACCCGGCTCCGGCACGGCCCGCTCGATCCGGCGGTTGAGACGGTCGAGCGCCAGATAGATCACCGGCGTGGTGTAGAGCGTCAGCAGCTGGCTCAGCAGCAGGCCGCCGATGATCGAGATACCGAGCGGGAAGCGCAGTTCGGCGCCGGTGCCGCTCTCGATCGCGAGCGGCAGCGCGCCGAACAGCGCCGCCAGCGTCGTCATCATGATCGGGCGGAAGCGCAGCAGGCAGGCCTGCACGATGGCGTCATAGGACGACATGCCCTGGTGACGCTCGGCCTCCAGCGCGAAGTCGATCATCATGATCGCGTTCTTCTTGACGATACCCATCAACAGGATGATGCCGATCAGGCCGATCACCGAAAGATCCTGCCCGCACAGCATCAAGGCGAGGATGGCGCCGACGCCGGCCGATGGCAGCGTCGAGAGGATGGTGATCGGATGGATATAGCTCTCATAGAGCACGCCGAGCACGATATAGATCGTGATGATCGCCGCCAGGATCAGCCAGGGCTGGCCGGCGAGCGAGCGCGAGAATTCGGCGGCGTCGCCGGAATAAATCCCGACGATGCTGCCGGGCATTCCGATCCTGCTCTCGATCGCCTTCACGGCCGCGACCGCGTCGCCCAGCGCCTCGCCCGGCGCCAGGTTGAAGCTGAGCGAGACCGACGGGAATTGCGCCTGGTGCGAGATCGCGAGCGGCGCTGTTGTCCGGACCAGCGTCGCCACCGCCGACAGCGGCACCTGCGCGCCGTTGGCGCCGGGCAGATAGAGCTTGTCGAGAATCGACGGGTCGCGCTGATACATCGGCAGCGCTTCGAGCACGACGCGGTACTGGTTGGCCTGGCCGTAGATCGTCGAGATCTGCCGCTGCGCGAAGGCATCGTTCAGCGTGTCGGTGACGCCCTGCAGACTGACGCCGAGCTGGCCGGCGCGCTGGCGGTTGACGTCGAGCGCCGCGCGCAGGCCGCCCTCCTGCGCCTCCGAGGAGACATCGCGGAAGATCGGGTCGCGCCGCATCTCCGCGACGAGCTTTTGCGCCCATTGCGAGACCTCGGCGGCGTCGGTCGCGGTCAGCGTGTACTGGTATTGCGAGCGGCTCGACTGGGTCGAGATCTGCACGTCCTGCACCGGCTGGAAGTACACCGTCATGCCGGGCACCGTCGCGATCTTCTCCTTCAGCCGCTCGATCACCTTGACGACGCCCTCGCGCCGCTGGTCGAGCGGCTTCAGCGTCATCACCAGCCGGCCGACATTGGTGGTCGGATTGACCGAGCCCGAACCGATCACCGAGACAACGCCGACCACATCAGGATCGGCCTTGATGATGTTTGAGACCGCGCTCTGCCGCCGCTGCATCTCGGCGAACGAGACGTCGGGTCCGGCCTCGGTCACCGCCGTGATCGATGAGGTGTCCTGCAGCGGCAGAAAACCCTTCGGTGCCAGCACATACATGATCAGCGTCAGCGCGATGGTCGCGAACGTCACCAGCAGCGTCGCGCGCTGGCGCCGCAGCACCCAGAGCAGCGTCCGATGGTAGAACTCCACCATGCGGTCGATGAAGCGGCTGACCGCCGCGAGGCCCGGGACCGCCATCTCCTCATGGATGTTCTTGAGCAGCCGCGAGCACATCATCGGCGTCAGCGTCAGCGAGACGATCGCCGAGGTCACGACCGCGATCGTCAAAGTGAGCGCGAATTCGCGGAACATGCGGCCAACCAGGCCGGACATGAACAGCAGCGGGATGAACACCGCGATCAGCGACACCGTCAGCGAGATCACGGTGAAGCCGATCTCACTGGCCCCCTTCAGCGAGGCCTCCATCACCGTCTCGCCGTCTTCCATGTGGCGGACGATGTTCTCGATCATGACGATGGCGTCGTCGACCACGAATCCGGTTCCGATGGTCAGCGCCATCAGCGACAGATTGTCGAGGCTGAAGCCCGCGAAATACATGATGCCGAAGCTCGTGATCAGCGACAGCGGCAGCGCGACGCCGGCGATCAGGGTCGCGCGCAGCGACCGCAGGAACAAGAGCACCACCAGTGTCACCAGCACGACGCTCAGGATCAGCGTGAACTGAACGTCGCGCACCGAGGCGCGGATCGTCACGGTACGGTCGGAGACGATGGTCAGCTTGACGCCGGCCGGGACCGCCCGCTGCAGCCGCGGGATTTCGCCGCGGATCTGCTTGACGACGTCGATGACATTGGCGCCCGGCTGGCGCTGGATGTCGATGATGACGGCCGGCGTGCCCTGGTACCACCCGCCGGTGCGGTCGTTCTCCAGCCCGTCGACGATCTGGGCGACGTCGCCGATCGTGACCGGCGAGCCGTTGCGATAGGCGATGATGATCGGCCGGTAGGCGTCGGCGGCGGCGATCTGGTCGTTGGCGGCGATGGTGTAGGATTGCTGGGCGCCGTCGAGCGAACCCTTCGGCCCCGACACGTTGGCGCCGGCGATCGCGTTACGCAAATCCTCCATCGCGATGCCATAGGCCGCAAGCCGGGCCAGATCGGCCTGCACGCGCACCGCCGGCTTCAGGCCGCCGAGGATCGAGACCCTGCCGACGCCGGAAATCTGGCTCAGCCGTTGGCCCAGAATGGTGTCGGCGAGATCGCTCATCGCCCGCAGCGAGATCGTCTCCGAGGTCAGCGCCAGCGTCATCACCGGCGCGTCCGCCGGGTTCACCTTGGCATAGACAGGCGGATACGGCAGCGTCTTCGGCAAAATGCCGGCGGCAGCGTTGATCGCGGCCTGCACATCCTGCGTGGCGCCGTCGATGTCGCGGTTGAGGTCGAACTGCAGCGAGATCTGGCTGACGCCGAACGAACTCGTCGAGTTCATCGACGACAGCGACGGGATCTGCCCGAGCTGCCGCTCCAGCGGCGCCGTGATCAGCGAGGCCACCACGTCGGGGCTGGCGCCCGGCAGTTGCGTCGTCACCTGCACGGTCGGGAAGTCGACCTGCGGCAGCGCGGAGACCGGCAGCGCCCAATAGCCGAGCGCACCGCCGATCATCAGGGCGATGCCGAGCAGCGAGGTGGCGATCGGCCGGCGGATGAACGGTTCGGAGACGCTCATGGCTGCGTACTCGCTGTAAGATCGGACATTACGAAGTCAGGATGCTAGTCATGGCTGCGCCTTCGGCGCGCCGCCCGACTGTTCGCCCCCTGCTGCCGGCGCGGGCGCCGGTCCGGTCTGCCCCTTCTGATCGCCTTCGCTATGCTCGTGCCGGCCGCGATGCTCACCGTCCTTGCCCTGCCAGTCTTTCTTACCGTCCTTGCCTTGACCTTCGCCTTGCGCCCCGCGCTTGCCGTCAGGGTTGCGGCTGCGCTTGCGTGGCGCGAGATCGGCGGCCGGCGGCCCGTCGTCCTTGCCGACCACGACCTTCGCGCCATCGGCGAGATTGGCAAAGCCGGTCGTCACGACGCGGTCCGACGTGGTCAGGCCGCTGGCGATGACGGCCTCATGCTCGTTCTGCTGCGTGACCGTGACCGGCTTGGCGGTGACGATATCGCCCTCACCGATCACGTAGCTGAACGTGCCAGCGGGACCGCGCTGCACCGCGGAGGTCGGCACCACGATGGCCTGCGGCAGGGTCTCGACCTTGAGGCGGACATTGACGAACTGGCCGGGCCAGAGCTGGTAGCTGGCGTTGGGGAATTCCGCCTTCAGCTTCAGCGTGCCGGTGGTCGGATCGACCTGGTTGTCGATGCCGGTCAGCTTGCCGGTATCGATCACGGTGACGCCGTCATTGCCGAACACATCGACCGCAAGCTGGCCCTTCGCCGCCGCGGCGTTGACGCGCATGATCTGCTGCTGCGGCAAACTGAACCACACCGCGATCGGCCGCAGCTGGGTCAGGATCACGAGCCCCGTAGTATCGGCGGCGTGGATGATGTTGCCCTGGTCGACCTGGCGCAGGCCGGCGCGACCGGAGATCGGCGCGACGATCTTGGTGTAGCCGAGCGTGGCGCGCGCATTGTCGATCTGGGCCTGGTCGGCCTTGATGATGGCCTCCTGCTGTGCGACCAGCGCACGCTGCGTATCGGCCTGCTGCTTGGAGCCCGCGTTGCTGGCAGCGAGCTGCTCATAGCGGGCTAGGTCTATCTTCTGATTGGCGAGCAGCGCTTCGTCCTTGGCCTTCGTGGCCACCGCCTGGTCGTATTGCGCCTGATAGATCGCCGGATCGATCTCGCCCAGAACGTCGTCCTTCTTGACGTCCTGGCCCTCGACGAAATTCACCTTGAGCAGCTTGCCGTCGACCTGCGAGCGCACGGTCACGGTATTCAGCGCCCTCACCGAACCGACGCCGTCGAGATAAACCGGCACGTCATGCACCTGCGGCGTGGCCGCCAGCACCGGCACCGGCAGGTCAGGCCGCCCGCCCGCGCCGCGCCCGCCGCCGCCATTTTGCTTGGGCTGGAAGGCGAGCCAGCCGAGATAGCCGAGCCCGCCGAGGATCACGAGCGTGATGAGCAAGGACACCATGCGCCCCAGCACGCGCGAGAGAAGGGTCCGCTTGCGCGGCGCCGTGCGTTTCTCGTCGTCCGTCGAGTCGGGCTTAAAGAGCATCGACCGGTCTTTCCATCTTCGGTTCCCAGCCGCCCCCTAATGCTTGATATAGGCTCACGATCGCCAATAGCCGGGCCAGTTGGGCCTGCGAATAGGCATCTTCCGCCTGGAACAGGGTCAGCTGCGTGTTTAGCACAGTTACGATATCGGCGGTGCCGGCCTTGAGCTGCTGCTCGGCGAGGTCGAAGGCGCGCCGCGACGACGACAGCACGTCGCGCTGCAGCTGCAGCCGGCGCGTGGTCTCGCGGATCGCGACCAGTGCATTGTCGACGTCGGTGAACGACTGCACCACCGTCTTGCGGTAGGTCTGCAGCAACTCGTCCTGCTTGGCCTTGGTGTATTCGAAATTGCCGAGGATCCGGCCGCCGTCGAAGATCGGCTGGGTCATGCTGCCGACCAGGTTGAAGAAGGCGGCATGCGGCTGGAACAGCGAGACCAGCGCCTGGCTCTGGTAGCCACCCGTCCCGGTCAGCTGGATGCTCGGGAAGAACTGCGCCCGCGCGCTGCCGACATTGGCGGTGGCGGATGCAAGCTGCGCCTCCTGCCGGCGGATGTCGGGACGCTGGGTCAGCAATTCAGACGGCAGGCCCGGCGTGACGCGCGGGATCGCAACGGGGTTGAGGGAGCCGCCGGAGACGCGCACGCTTTCCGGCGGGCGCGACACCAGCACGGCGAGCGCGTTGATATTCTGGGCGAGCGTCTGCCGCAGCGGCGGCACCAGCGCGCGCTGGTTGGCGAGCACGCTCTCCTGCTGCGCGACATCGAGATCGGAGCCGGTGCCGGCCTTGAAGCGCTCCTTGATCGCATTGAGGATGCGCTCGGCGCTGGCGATGTTGCTCTGCGCGGTGCGAAGCCGGTCCTGCGTCGCCAGCACGGTGAAATAAGCATTGGCGACGCTTGCCAGCGTGGTCAGCGCCACCACCTCGCGGTCGAACCGGTTGGCAACGGCGGTCTCCTCCGCCGCCTGCGCGGCGTCGCGGTTCTGGCCCCAGAAGTCGAGCTGATAGCTGGCGCTCAGCGAGGCGTTGTAGTTCACCACCTCGCGCCCGCCATTGGTGAGGCCGCTGGCGCTGGAGCCGGAGGTGCGCGAGTAGGTTTCCGATCCGTTGAGATTGAGGGTCGGCAGCAGCGCCGCGCCGGCCTGCCGCGCCAGCGCGTCGGCCTGGCGGAAGCGCGAAACCGCAGCTGCAATGTCGAGGTTGACGGTCTGCGCCTCCTCCATCAGCTGCGTCAGCTCCTTGGAGCGGAAGCCCCGCCACCAATCGAGCGTCGGAAGCGCGTCACCCGGCCCGCCGAGACGCGCGGCCTTGTAGCCCTGCGGCACGTCGAGCGCCGGATCAGGAATGTCCTTGGTCAGAATGCAGCCGGCGGAGCCGGCGGCCAGGCCGAGCGCAACAAGCGAGCGTGCCGCGAGGCGGCGCGCGCGGACGGCGAGGCCGAACCGGCCTCCAGGCACCATCACGGACACCGGCTGGGTCACACCCGTTCTCCGCCGAAGCCAGACTTCGCCCGTGGCGCACGAATGACGCGTTCAGCGATGGTCTGGGTGACGTTCACGGGGGTATGCTTCAAATGGAACCTGCCTGTCCCATCCTACCCTTGGGACAATGGGGCGGACAGCCCCGTCACAATTGCGCGGCGTCGCATCACAAGCGATTCGTGGCTACCTTGAATGCCGACTTTTCCCTATTTTTTACGGCATTTCCGCGCTTTTCGGCCCGGTGCCGGAAGTCACGATTCTTACAAAGATTTCATGGGGATTTCTCGGCTCCTGTTGCATTGAATCCGCAAGATGTGCCGGCGCGGCGCCAGACTCGCGCCACTGCGCACCGCGCCGTCAGGTCTTGATTGGCCGAGAGCGCGCAACTCATGCAAAACCGCGGACCACAGGATGATTCTGCTGGCCGACCCGACCGCCGCAAAACGGCGTTCTCCCGAAGCTCGAGACATCCGCGCGTGCGAGGTCAAGCGTGTTGAACCCGTCTTTTGCCGCAGTGCAAAAGCCCTTCCCTTTTTCGATCAGCACACTAGGTTCGCCAAGCAAGACACAGCCCGGCAAAGAAATTCCCCGACATGATATTCAACAAAGACGTCATCGAAGCGATCGGCAACACCCCCCTCATCAAGCTGAAACGCGCGTCCGAACTGACCGGCTGCACCATTCTCGGCAAGGCCGAATTCATGAACCCGGGCCAGTCGGTGAAGGATCGTGCCGGCAAATGGATGATCCTGGAGGCCGAGAGGCGCGGCACGCTGAAGCCCGGCGGCCTCGTGGTGGAGTCGACCGCGGGCAATACCGGGATCGGGCTTGCGGTCGTGGCGAGTGCGCGCGGCTACCGCACCCTGATCGTCATTCCGGAGACGCAGAGCCAGGAAAAGAAGGACATGCTGCGGCTGTGCGGCGCCGAGCTGGTCGAGGCGCCGGCGCTGCCCTTCGCCAATCCGAACAACTATCAGCATCTCGGCAGGCGTCTCGCGGAGCAGCTGCGCAAGACCGAACCGAACGGCGTGCTGTTTGCCGACCAGTGGAACAATCTCGACAATCCCAAGGCGCATTACGACTCGACCGGACCGGAAATCTGGCAGCAGACCGACGGCAAGGTCGACGGCTTCATCTGCTCGGTCGGCACCGGCGGCACGCTTGCCGGCATCAGCCGCTACCTGAAGGAAAAGAACCCGGCCATCGTCACCGCCTGTGCCGATCCGCACGGCTTCGGGATGTACGAACTGTTCAAGAATGGGCAGGTCAAATCGACGCCGGGCGATTCGATCACGGAAGGCATCGGGCTCGGACGCGTCACGCCGGTGGTCGAGACGGCGAAGGTCGACACCGCGTTCCTGATCTCCGACGAGGAAGCCGTGACCATCATCTATGAGCTTTTGGAGCACGAAGGCCTGTGCCTCGGCGGCTCGACCGGCGTCAACATCGCAGGCGCGATCCAGCTCGCCAAGCAGCTCGGCCCCGGCAAGACCATCGTCACCATCCTCTGCGACTCCGGCAACCGCTATCAGTCCAAGCTGTTCAACCCGGCCTTCATGCGCTCGAAGAACCTGCCGGTCCCGGAATGGCTGGAAAAGCGCAGTAACATCGAGCTGCCGCTGGTCTAGGGAGCGAATGCGTCCCCGCAGACGTCATTGCGAGGAGCTATTGCGACGAAGCAATCCATGCTTCCGATGCGCAAGATTGGATTGCTTCGCGGAGCCTGTCATCCGGCGGCGCTTTGCGCCGACCGGGTGGCTCGCAATGACGGCAGAAATCACCGCAGAATCTGGCTCAGGAACAGCTTCGACCGCGCGTGCTGCGGGTTGGCGAAGAATTCCTGCGGCGTGTTCGATTCGATGATCTGGCCGGCGTCCATGAAGACGACGCGGTTGGCGACCTCGCGGGCAAAGCCCATTTCATGGGTCACGACCAGCATGGTCATGCCCTCCCTGGCAAGATCGACCATGGTGTCGAGCACTTCCTTTACCATCTCCGGGTCGAGCGCCGAAGTCGGCTCGTCGAACAGCATCACCTTCGGGTTCATGGTCAGCGCGCGGGCGATCGCAACGCGCTGCTGCTGACCGCCCGACATCTGGCCGGGAAACTTGTTGGCCTGATGCGGGATCTTGACCCGCTCGAGGAACTTCATCGCAGTGGCCTCGGCATCCTTCTTCGGGATGTTGCGCACCCAGATCGGCGCCAGCGTGCAATTGTCGAGCACGGTGAGATGCGGGAACAGGTTGAAGCTCTGGAACACCATGCCAACCTCGCGGCGGACTTCGTCGACACGACGAAGGTTCGGGCCGAGGTCGATGCCGTCGACCACGATCTCGCCCTCCTGGAACTCCTCCAGCGCGTTGATGCAGCGGATCAGGGTCGACTTGCCCGAACCGGACGGGCCGCAGATCACGATGCGCTCCCCCTTGCCGACCTCCAGGTTGATGTCGCGCAGCACGTGGAAGTCGCCGTACCATTTGTTGAGAGCGGAAATGTTGACGATCGGGGTTGTGGACATGGTGACCTTGTTCAGTGGCGGCGGTGAGCGTTGAGCCGATTTTCGACGAACAGCGAGTAGCGCGACATTCCAAAGCAGAACACGAAGTAGATCATTCCAGCGAAGGCGAAGCCGGTAAAGGCCGTGGTCGGCGTCGACCAGGTCGGATCGGAGAACGTCGCATGCAACGACCCCAAGAGGTCGAACAGCGCGACGATCGAAACCAGCGAGGTGTCCTTGAACAGCGCGATGAAGCTGTTGACGAGACCCGGAATCACGTGGCGCAGCGCCTGCGGCATCACGATCAGCGACGTGGTCTTCCACCAGGACAGGCCGAGCGCGCTCGCCGCCTCGCCCTGCCCGCGCGGGATCGCGGCAAGGCCGCCGCGCACCACCTCGGCCTGGTAGGCGCCGGCAAACAGCGCGATGCCGATCAGCGCGCGAACCAGCCCGTCGACGTTGAAGTTGCCCGGCAGGAACAGCGGCAGCATATAGGTTGCGAAGAACAGCACCGTGATCAGCGGCACGCCGCGCCAGAACTCGATGAAGGCGATCGAGAAGATCCGGATCAGCGGAATGGTCGAGCGGCGGCCCAGCGCCAGCGCGATCCCGATCGGCATCGAGGTGACGATGCCGGTGACCGACACCACCAGCGTCACCAGGAGGCCGCCCCACAGCCTGGTGTCGACGATGGGCAGTCCGCCGCGGTCGAGCCCCATCAGCTTGATCACGATCGCGATGCCGGCAAAGCTCGCCAGGCTCCCGAACAGCGCCCGTTGTCCGGCTCGCACGCCGCCGCCGAGGAAAAACAGGATCAGCGAGACGATCGCCGTGGTCAGCAGGAAGTCGAACCACAGCGGCTGGCTCGACATCTGGAGCTGCTCGCGCAGCCAGGTCAGCGGAAAGATCAGCCAGCCGATCAGGCTGCCGGCGAGCACGATGATGTTGCCGACGGCCCACAGCAGTGGCCCGATCGCCGAACTCCGGCTGAGATTGACCAGCGCCTGACCGGCATTGACGATGCTGTCGTCGAACAGCTGCAACAGGCTCGCGACCCAGCTGACGCCGAAACCGGCTAGTCCGCCGCCGCGCAGCAGGAAGAAGGCGACCGCCGGGAACGCGAAGAAGAACAGGCTCGCATTCAGGCCCTTCGCCGGCAGGCGCGGAATAAGGAGTGGCAGCAACAGGACGGCCGCAAGGACGAAGGTCAGGTTGACGCGCCAGCGTTCGGCTTCCGGGTAGAAGCCGTAGATCAGCTGGGTGAGCTTGGCCTGGATGTAGGGCCAGCAGGCGCCGACCTGACGGCCGGCGGTCTCGGCGAGGCATGCATTGCGGTCCTTGCCGCTCCAGACCGCATCGACCAGCAGGAACTTGAACGCGGGAACGATCGTGTACCAGAGCAGCCCCAGCGCCAGGATCGTCAGCAGGATGTTGGTCGGCGAATTCAACAGCCGCGTGCGGATGAAGCCGACGAGGCCGGTGGTCTTCACCGGCGCCCGGCGCTCGGGCACCAGGTCCTGCCGGACGAAGGATGACGCGGTGGCGTCGGTCATGCCCCAAGGCTCCGGTTGATGCGCCAGCCATAGACACTCATGATCGCGCTGGTGACCAGCGAGATCAGAAGGTACACGCCCATGGTGATGGCGATGATCTCGATCGCCTGGCCAGTCTGGCTCAGCGTCGTGCCGGCGAATACCGAGACCAGGTCGGGATAGCCGATCGCGACCGCCAGCGACGAATTCTTGGTCAAGTTGAGGTACTGGTTGGTCAGCGGCGGAACGATGACGCGCATCGCTTGCGGCACGACGATCAGCCGCAAGGTGGTGCCGCGCGACAGGCCGAGCGACGAGCCGGCTTCCATCTGTCCCTTATGGACCGACAGAATGCCGGCGCGGACGATCTCGGCGATGAAGGCCGCCGTATAGGTCGACAGCGCGACCACCAGCGCAACCAGCTCCGGAATCACCCGCGCACCGCCGGCGAAGTTGAAGCCCTTGAGTTGCGGCAGCTCGAAGGTCACCGGCAGCCCGAACACCAGCATCGTCACCAGCGGCAATCCGGCCAGCAGGCCGAGCACATAGGGCCAGATACGGATCGCCTGCCCGCGTTGAAACAGCGCCCGCCTTGCGTAGCCGCGCAGCGCCAGCGCGCCTGCGATGCCGATCGCAAGCGCGATCAGAAACGGATCAAGTCCGGGCTCGCCGATCGGCCGCGGAATCACCAGCCCGCGATTGGAGAGGAAAAAAGCGTTGAACAGCGAGATGCTCTGGCGCGGCCCCGGCAGCGCCGCCAGCACCGCGAGGTACCAGAATAACAGCTGGAACAGCAGCGGCAGATTGCGCACGATCTCGACATAGATCTCGCCGAACCGCGCCAGCAGCCAGTTCGGCGACAGCCGGCACAGCGCAATGATGAAGCCGATGATGGTGGCGAAGACGATGCCAATGCCCGCAACCAGCAGCGTGTTGAGCAGGCCGACAAAGAACACCCGCGTATAGGTGTCCGACCCCGAATACGGGATCAGGTTCAGGCTGACATCAAAGCCCGCATTGTTCTTGAGAAACCCGAACCCGGAGGCAATGCGCTGCGTCTCCAGGTTGGCGCGGGCATTGGCCACGATCTCATAGGCGACCCAGGCCAACACCGCCGCGAACACGATCTGCACGGCAAGGCCAGTCCAGCCGGACTGGCCGCCGAGCACGCGCTTCAGGCGGAAGATGAACTGCGGCGGTGGTTTTCGGGGCTCGGTCGTCATCGCCGCAGCCACCTCGTCGCCGATCAGCGGATCGGAGGCGCGTACTGGATGCCGCCCTTGTTCCAGAGATTGTTGAGCCCGCGTGCGATCTGCAGCTTCGACCCGACGCCGACGTTGCGATCGTACATCTCGCCGTAATTGCCGACGGCCTTGATGATGCGGGAGAACCAGTCCTTGGTCAGGCCGAGCTGCTCACCGAGATTGCCGTCGGTGCCGAAGGCGCGCTTGAGGTCGGGCTTGTCCGACTTGGCCATCTCGTCGACGTTCTTCTGGGTGACGCCGAGTTCCTCGGCATTGATCTGGGCGAACAGCGCCCACTTCACGATGTCGAACCACTGGTCGTCGCCATGGCGAACCATCGGGCCGAGCGGCTCCTTGGAGATGATCTCGGGCAGCACGACGTGGTCGGCCGGGTTGGCGAGCTTCAGCCGCTGCGCATAGAGTTGGGACACGTCGGAGGTGAACACGTCGCAGCGGCCGGTCTCGTAGGCCTTCACGGTCTCATCGGCGCCGGCGAACGCGATCACCTCGTACTTCATGTTGTTGCCCTTGAAGTAGTCGGCGAGGTTCTGCTCGGTCGTGGTGCCGGTCTGCACGCAGACCGACGCGCTGTTCAGCTCCAGCGCCGAGTTCACCTTGAGCGACTTCTTCACCAGAAAGCCCTGCCCGTCATAATAGGTCACGCCGGTGAAGTTGGCGCCGAGCGAGGTATCGCGCGACAGCGTCCAGGTGGTGTTGCGCGACAGCACGTCGATCTCGCCCGACTGCAGCGCGGTGAAGCGGTCCTTGGCCGACAGCGGCACGAACTTGACCTTGGACGGATCGTCGAAGATCGCCGCCGCGATGCCACGGCAGATGTCGACGTCGATGCCGGTCCAGTTCCCCTTGTCGTCCGGCGAGGAGAAGCCCGGCAGGCCGCCGCTGACGCCGCAGGACAGCTGGCCTCGGTCCTTGACCGTCTTGAGGGTTTGCGCCGAGGCGGCCTGGACCGACAGGGCGGCGGCAGCGGCAAGGGTGACAGCCAGGGATACGCGTTTCATGGGCGGGGCCTTTCAGGGTCGTCCGGTGGACGTTTGCATTGTGATCGCCTCGCGTTCACGGGCCATCCCAATGATCCCTTGCAGCAAAAATGCCGATTTGACCGGCAGTTTGACCTGCAAACCGGTCAGGCAACGGATCGTAGGTCGCGGCAGGCCCCTCAACGTGCGGCGACTGGTAGTTGCGCCGCATCACATAGCGACTGACGAGCCCGGTCAAGGGGTTGACGCATGTCTTCTACCTCTTGTTAGTAACACCTCCCGGCCCGGCCCCGTCTTCCCGACGCGGTACGGCTGCGGCAAAAAGTCTAAAGTTTAACGGCAGCGCTCCATGACCTCCTCCGACGGCTCCACGCCCTCCCACCCGCAACAGGCCGCCACCCGCCTGGTCACGGCCGGCCGCGACACCAAGGCCCAGAAGGGCTTTGTCAATCCGCCGGTGTTTCACGGCTCGACCGTGCTCTATCCGACCGCGGAGGACCTCCACGCCCATCGCGCCGAATTTACCTATGGCCGCCATGGCAGCCCGACCACGCGGGCGCTGCAGGACGTGCTGATGGCGCTGGAAGGCCCGCAATGCGCTGGCGTCGGCCTTGCCCCGTCGGGACTGGCGGCGATCAGCACCACGCTGCTCGCCGTGCTCAAAGCCGGCGATCACCTCCTGGTGTGCGACAATGCCTATCGGCCGACCCGCAATTTCTGCGACAACATGCTCAAGCGCTACGGCATCGAGACCAGCTATTTCGATCCGCTGATCGGCGCCGGCATCGAGACGCTGTTCAAGCCGAACACCCGCGCGGTGCTGATCGAAGCGCCCGGCTCGCAGACGTTCGAGATGCCGGATGTGCGGGCGATATCGGCCGTCGCGCATGCCCGCGGCGCGCTCATGATCGACGACAACACCTGGGCGACGCCGCTCTATCACCGCTCGCTCGAACAGGGCGTCGACATCAGCATGCAGGCCGGCACCAAATATATCGGCGGCCACTCCGACATCATG
The DNA here is from genome assembly GCF_020194035.1 of Bradyrhizobium sp. BRP56. Classification (NCBI taxonomy): domain Bacteria; kingdom Pseudomonadati; phylum Pseudomonadota; class Alphaproteobacteria; order Hyphomicrobiales; family Nitrobacteraceae; genus Bradyrhizobium; species Bradyrhizobium sp. BRP56. Next base: position 52,224 of record NZ_JADYVV010000034.1, on the reverse strand, counting down.
TTCGGCACCATCGCAGCCAATGCGAAGGCCTGGCCGCTGATCCAGGAGGCGATCCGCCTGCTCGGCGTCTGCGCCGGCCCCGACGACGTCTATCTCGCGCTGCGCGGGGTTCGCACGCTATCGGTGCGGCTTGCGCAGCACCACCGCTCCGGACTCGAGATCGCGCGCTGGCTCGGCGCGCGGCCCGAGGTCGATCGCGTGCTGCACCCTGCCCTCGACACCGATCCCGGGCACGCGATCTGGAAACGCGACTTCACCGGCGCCTCCGGGCTGTTCAGCGTCGTGCTGAAGCCGGTGCCGCAGACCGCGGTCGATGCAATGCTGAACGCGCTCACTTTGTTCGGCATGGGCTTTTCCTGGGGCGGCTTCGAAAGCCTCGCCATCCCGTTCGACTGCAGCGACTATCGCACCGCGACCAAATGGTCGCCGGGCGGGCCGACGCTGCGGCTGCATATCGGGCTCGAGAATCTCGACGACCTCAAGGCCGATCTCGACCGTGGATTTGCGGCGTTGAAGGCCGCGCTCTGATCCTCGCGCCCTGCCACGTTAGACGACATTAACCACGCTCCACCGGCGCTGACGCCGCGTTGCGACCAACGTCGTACGCCTTAAGCACGAGCGATCTCCGGGATTCTGCGGAGATGCAACGGCGCCGATAACTCGCCGTTCACCATCCCCACCAATCCCTTAATTGTCCGAACCTTCCATCAAGTTCCCTTATACTTTTGCGGCCGTAGTGATGCCTCGGGAAGGGCTGTCAGTGCCGCAAGGACGCGATTGCCCTGTGTGAAGGGCATTCAGACAATCGCATGAAAACGGCACGCATCGTGGTCCTCGGCATCGCCGGCGTCGCAGGCCTCGCGGCCATGTATCTCGCGAGCGTTGGCGATCGCAAACCGGCGCCGGTCGCGCCGCCCGTCGCGCAACTGCCGACCGTCGAAGTGCTGGTCGCAAAGTCCGACATCGGGCTCGGTCAAGCGGTCAAGGCCGAAGACATCCAGTGGCAGCGCTGGCCGGCTGAAACTGCAAGCAGCGCGTTCATCCGTCACGACGCCAACGCCAATGCCATGAACGACGTTATCGGTTCGATCGCACGCGCGCCCTTCATCGTCGGCGAACCGATCCGCGAGCAAAAGCTGGTCAAGGCCAACGGAAGCGGCTTCATGGCCGCGATCCTGCCCTCCGGCATGCGCGCGATCTCCACCGAAATCTCGCCGGAGACGGGCGCCGGCGGCTTCATTCTGCCGAACGACCGCGTCGATGTGATCCTGTCGCGACGCGACAAGAATCCCGACCAGCAAGGCGGCCGCGATATCGTCACCACTGAAATCCTGCTGTCCAACGTCCGCGTGCTGGCGATCGACCAGGCGCCGAAGGAGAAGGACGGCAACAACTCCCTCGTCGGCAAGACCGTGACCCTCGAGCTCAAGCCCGAACAGGCCGAGACGCTGGCGCGCGCCCGGCAGAGCGGAACGCTGGCGCTGGCGCTGCGCAGCATCGCCGACGTCAACGAGCAGACCGACGAGACCAGAGACCATGCCCCGAAGCGGGGCGAGAGCATCAAGGTGGTGCGCTTCGGCATCCCGAGCTCTCTGACGACACAGAAGTGATGGGGGCTTCGATATGACGACGGGTGCGAAACAAATGGCGACGTCGACCACGCTGGTCCGCGCGCTGTCATTGTCGGCGATCACTGCGCTGATGCTGATCCCTGCGCTTGCCAGCGCGACCGATCCCGACAAGAACGCGGACGTCGCGGTGACGAGCAGCATCGCCGCCAAGACGCGCTCCGTCTCGCTCGGCGTTGGCAAGTCGGTCGTGGTCGACCTGCCGCGCGAGGCCAAGGACGTTCTGGTCGCCGATCCCAAGATCGCCAACGCCGTGATCCGCTCGGCGCAGCGCGCCTATATCATCGGCGCGGCGGTCGGCCAGACCAACGTGGTGTTCTTCGACGCCGACGGCAACCAGGTCGCCTCCTACGACATCGCGATCAAGCGCGACCTCAACGGCATGCGCGCCGCGCTGAAGCAGATGCTGCCCGGCGTCCAGATCGAGGGCGTCGGCGACAGCGTCGTCCTGACCGGCACGGTGGCAAGCCCGGTCGAGGCCCAGCAGGCCGGCGACATCGCCGCCAAACTGGTCGGCAGCGCCGACAAGGTCGTCAATTCCATCGTGGTCCGCGGCCGCGACCAGGTGATGCTGAAAGTCACCGTCGCCGAAGTCCGCCGGGACGTCGTCAAGCAGCTCGGCGTCGACCTCAGCGCCAACATGAACTACGGCACCGCCGCGGTGGTCTTCAACAACGCCAACGCCTTCACCGCCAATAACGGTGCGCTTGCCCCCAACAACGGGCTGACGGGCGCAGCCCTGAACAAGCTCGGCGTACCGACCGTCACCGCGACGCTGCGCGCGATGGAGAGCGCGGGCGTCGTCAAGACGCTGGCCGAACCCAACCTCACCGCGATCTCCGGCGAGTCGGCGACTTTCATTTCGGGCGGCGAGTTTCCGATTCCCACCGGCGTCACCTGCCAGACGACGACGTCGGGCACGATCGGCAATTGCGTTCAGACCGTCAGCTTCAAGAAGTTCGGCATCTCGCTCAACTTCACTCCGGTGGTGCTGACGGAGGGACGGATCAGCCTGAAGGTGATGACCGAGGTCTCCGAAGTCTCGATGGAAAACGCCCTGACCGGCGGCCAGAACGGCACGACCATTCCCTCGATCAAGACCCGCCGCGCCGATACCACGCTGGAGGTGCCCTCCGGTGGCTCGATCGCGATGGCCGGTTTGATCCAGGAGCAGACCAAGCAGGCCATCAACGGCATGCCCGGCGTCGACCAGATCCCGATCCTTGGCCAGCTCTTCAGGAGCCAGGACTTCGTCAACAACGAGACCGAGCTCATGGTCATCGTGACGCCCTACGTGGTGCGCGCCGTTGCGCAGAAGGAGCTGTCCCGTCCTGACGACGGATTTGCCCCGGCTTCCGACGCGCAGTCGGCACTGCTGGCGCGCGTCAATCGCATCTACGGCGTTGCCGCCCGCAGCGAGCCGATCGGCGCCACGCCGGTCAACTTCGGCTTCATCATCGACTGAGGCGCGGACCTTGAAGGGTTGGGGGATCCTATGATGACACGCAACACACAAGCCGGTCGTGCCAGGACGCTGTCGCTGTTCGGCGCCCTGGTCGTCAGTGCGATCGCGCTCGGCGGCTGCAATCTGACGAGCGATGTTGTCACCGGCACGGTGCCCGACGACTACCGGCAGCGGCACCCGATCGCCGTCACCGAAGGCGAGCAATCGATCGTCGTCTTCGTCGGCCGTGCCCGCGGCAACCTCACCGAAACGCAGCGCGACGACGTCATGGGGCTGGCGCGTACCTGGCGACGCGAAGGCACCGGCGCGATTGCGATCGACGTGCCGGCCGACAGCTCGAACGCGCGCTCGGCACAGGCAGTGTATCAGGAGATCCGCGGCCTGCTGGCGTCGATGGGCGTGCCCGCCCATGCCATCACCAAGCGTCCCTATCATCTCGACGATCCGCGCGCGCTTCCGACCATTCGGCTGAGCTATCCGAAGATGGCCGCCGTCGCCGGTCCCTGCGGAGTGTGGACGAGCGACCTCGGTCCCTCGATCTACAATCCGAGCTACAACGAGAACAAGCAGTACGACAATTTCGGCTGCGCAACGCAGCGTAACCTTGCCGCCATGGTCGCCAATCCATCCGACCTCGAACAGCCGCGAACCGAGACCGCCGCCTATACGCCGCGCCGTACGATCGCGTTCGATAAATACCGCAAGGGTGAGTCGACCGCGACCGCCTACCCCGAAGCCGAGAAAGCCAAGCTGAGCGACGCCGCGAAATGACCGAACAACAAGACGAGCCGCAGCACGCCAACGATTACATCGCGCCGGCGCCGCGGATTTCCGTGCAGGCGTTCTGCGCAAGCGTCGCGACCGCCGCGAACGCACGCGCGGCTGCCGACGACCGCCGGCTCGCCAAGGCTCATCTCTCGGTCCATATGGGCGGCATCGCCGCGGCGATCGACGCCTACCACAAGGCGCCGACGCCCAACGTCATCATGCTCGAGACCGAGCCGGACCATGATTTCCTGGCCGGTCTCGACGAACTCGCCACAGTCTGCGATCCCGGCACCCGCGTCGTGGTGCTCGGCAGGCCCGGCGAGACTGCGCCGTATCGCGAACTGGTCCGGCGCGGCGTCAACGACTACGTCATCGGGCCGGTCAAGGTGCTCGACATCGTGCGCTCGATCTGCAGCCTGTTCTCGGCCTCCGAAGCGGTCTCGGTCGGCCGCCTGATCGCGGTCGCGGGCGCCAAGGGCGGCGTCGGCGCCTCGACCATTGCCCACAATGTCGCCTGGACCATCGCGCGCGACCTCGGGCTGGATTCGGTCGTCGTCGATCTCGACCTCGCCTTCGGTACCGCCGGGCTGGACTATAATCAGGACCCGGTGCAGGGCATCGCCAACGCCGTGTTCTCGCCCGAACGTCCGGACTCTGCCTTCATGGAACGCCTGCTCGCAAAGTGCGGCGATCATCTCAGCCTGCTGGCGGCGCCGGCCACCCTCGACCAGGTCTACGATTTCGGCGCCGAGGCGTTCGATGCCATCTTCGATACGATGCGCATGACGACGTCCTGCATCGTGCTCGACGTGCCGCATCAATGGACCGCCTGGACCAAACGCGTGCTGGTCGGTGCCGACGATATCCTGATCGTGGCCGAGCCCGACCTCGCCAACATGCGCAACACCAAGAACATGATGAACCTGTTGAGGACCGCGCGTCCGAACGACCGCCCGCCGCTCTACTGCCTGAACCAGGTCGGCATGTCGAAGCGCCCCGAGATCGAGGTCAAGGATTTCGCCAAGACGATCGAGAGCCAGCCGATCGCGGCGATCCCGTTCGACTGCAGGCTGTTCGGTGAAGCCGCCAACAACGGCCAGATGATCGCGGAAGTCTCCGCGCGTCACCGCACCACTAGGACTTTCCTGCAGATCGCGCAGCGCCTCACCGGCCGCCCCGATCTCGCCGAAGCCCGCGAGTCGTTCCTGTCGCCCATCCTCAAGAAACTGCAGTCGCGCCGAAACGACGGGCGCCGGGCCGCCGGCTAGTGTCCCGCTAGCGCCCTAGTCGCGGCGACTGGCTGCGACCGGGATCTTCTCGGCGTCGGCGCGGCTCGCATCCCTGCGCGCCAACAGCCGCTTCAGCGCGGCGACGTTGGCTGAGCCCTGCTCCGCCGGCAAATCGGCCTTCATGATGGTTTCCGCCTCGGACTGGCGGCCCTGCAAGCCAACCACGACGGCGAGATTGGTTCGCACCCGCATGTCGCCGGGGGCGCGTTCCCGCGCACGGCGCAGCGTCTCCTCGGCCTTCGGCAGGTCCTTCGACAGCAGGTAGGACAGCCCGATATTGGAGAGCACCGACGGATCGTCAGGCACGATCTTCAGCGCACTCGCATAATACTGCCGCGCCTCGTCGTGGCGATCGAGCTGGTCGAGCACGGCGCCCTGTGCCGACAGGATGCGCCAGTCCGGATCTTCCGGGGTATGCGCGCGCCCGAGCACGTCGAATGCCTGCTGGAAATTGCCGTTGTCGGCGAGCGCCCGTCCGTAGCCCGCGAGCAGCGCCTTGTTGCTGGGCTGCGCCAGCACCGCCTGCTCCATGACGGCGACCGCCTGGGCCCGCTGGCCGGTGGCGCGCAACGCCCGGGCGTATTTCAGCGCGGCGTCGGTGTCTTTCGGGTTGGCGCGGACGCGCTCGTGGTAGGTCGCGATGTCGCGCCGCGGATCGGCCGGCGCCGGCGTGGCCTCCGCCGTCTCGCCCAATGAGCCGGTGATGTCAGATGGGCCGGAGGTTTGACAGGCGGACAACCCGATCAGCAGGATCGCGGCAGAAACCGTGCCCGCGAGACGGCGCGCGCGGCCTGAGGGTCGGGGTAATTTCTCAAACATAAAGCGAGACTCGGAACGGCGAAGGTTCCGGGATGCTCACAGCTTAACCCTAAGGTCCGGTTAAGGATGCCATCATGTCGCCGTCATCCGGCCCCAAATGCGGTGCCGGACGCTTGGCGAGAAAGCAGCCAGATGGCCGGTTCAATCGACGAACTGGGCGCCGAACTCGTGCCCGATTTGCCAGGCCAGCCGGCACTGACGCGGACTGCCGCTCGACAGGATGATGGTGAATTCCGGCGGGATCTCCAGATATTCGGCGATCACCTTGACGCCGCCGGCCGAAATATCGGTGATCATGCAGTCGCGTGGCAGCGACCCTGTGCCCAGCTGAATTTTGGCGACGCTCCGGCACGGGCGGCGTTCGCTCTTGCGGCGATTCATAAACATTCTGATCCCCAAGCCTTTCTGGGCAACTTCCTAGCCTATCGTCATAACCGGGAAAGATTGGAAACTGCCTAGCGGAACCGATCGCAATTGAGCGGTCGCGTTCGAGATTCGTTTACTGGGGGCGCCCTCGCCGGGCCCCACAAGCTTTGATCAATCAAAGATTGAATCGTTGAAGATTGTCGCTGCAGGTCGCATAACGCTCTGCCGATGGGCCGATCCACTCAGAGCGCGCGTTGCTCCCGCCCGAGCTCGCATGAGAACAAAAAGGGGTTGATCGCCAGTCGATAGACGATACCTATATCCTTTCGACTCGAATTCGCCGGGATGCCAGGAAGCATGGGAAGCATTGTTCTGCTCGATCTGATGGGGGGCGTGGCGCTCCTGCTGTGGGGCCTGCACATGGTCCATAGCGGGATTCTGCGTGCCTTCGGGCCGGATTTGCGGTTGCTGCTCGCCCGGGCGCTGCGCAATCGCTTTACCGCCCTTGGCGCCGGTCTCGGCCTGACCGCCCTGCTCCAGAGTTCGACCGCGACAGCCCTGATCACCAGTTCCTTCGCTGCCGAAGAGATCGTCAGCCTGGTGCCGGCGCTCGCGATCATGCTCGGCGCCAATATCGGCACCACGCTGATCGTGCAGGTGCTGTCGTTCAACGTCGCCGCCATCGCGCCGGTTCTGTTCATTGTCGGCCTCGTCGCGTTCCGCAGCGGGCCGCGCTCCCGGATCAAGGATCTCGGCCGCGTCTCGATCGGCCTCGGCCTGATGCTGCTGGCGCTGCACATCCTGCTCGATACGATGGCGCCCGCCGAGAATGCCCCGGGCGTGCGCGTGTTTCTGGGCGCGATCACCGGCGATCCCGTGCTCTGCATCGTGATCGGCGCCGTCGTCACCTGGCTGGTCCATTCCAGTGTCGCCAGCGTGCTGCTGGTGATGTCGCTGGCCTTTTCCCAGTTCATCTCGCCCTATGCCGCATTTGCGCTGGTGCTCGGCGCCAACCTCGGCAGCGCCATCAATCCGTTGCTGGAGGGCGCGCGGCGAGACAATCCGGCGAGCTACCGGCTGCCGGTCGGCAACCTCGTCAACCGCGTCGTTGGCATCCTGCTGGTGGCGCCGTTCCTGCGCCCGATCACCGAGATCATCTACGCCTGGCAGCCCGATCTCGCCAAGGCGACTGCGCTGTTCCACATCGCCTTCAACGTTGCGACTGCGCTGCTGTTCATCGGCGTGCTCGATCACATGGCGCGGCTGCTCGAGCGTCTGTTGCCGAAGCGAGCGCAGGAGACCGATCCATCACGGTCGCGCTATCTCGACGAGAGCGCGCTGGAGACGCCTTCACTGGCGCTGGCCGATGCGGCGCGCGAGGTGCTGCATATGGGCGATCACACCGAGGCCATGCTGCGCAAGGTGATGGCGGCGATGCTGACCAACGATCGCGCCCTGGTCGACCAGGTGTCGAAGATGGACAACACCGTCGACCGGCTGAACGAGGCGATCAAGCTTTACGTCACGAAACTCACCCGCGGCAGCCTGGACGAGCGCGAGGGCCAGCGCGCGATGGAGATCGTCGCGTTCGCGATCAATCTCGAGCATATCGGCGACATCATCGACAAGAACCTGAGCGAGCTCGCGACCAAGAAGATCAAGCATCGCCTGCAATTCTCCACCGAAGGCGCAGAGGAATTGTCGGCGTTCCACAAGCGCACGATCGACTCGCTGCGGATCGCGTTCGGCGTGTTCATGTCGGGCGATGCCAACGAGGCGCGCAAGCTGCTCACCGAGAAGGCGGCGCTGCGCGCGGCCGAATTGGCCGCCGTCGAGCGTCATCTGGAGCGCCTGCGCGAAGGCCGGCCCGAAACCATCGAGACCACTTCGCTGCATCTCGACGTGCTGCGCGACCTTCGCCGCATCCATTCGCACATCTGCTCGGTCGCCTATCCCGTGCTCGATGCCGCCGGCGAGACCGCCGTCGATCGCGAGAGCACCACCATGGACGCGACCGACGTTGCGGCGCCCGTGCCTTCGAGCTCTCCGGGCTCCTGACCCCGGCAAGGCCGGCCGCGCCGGCATGGCGTGATGCGATCTGCGCTCGCTATGTCGGCGGCCGATGTTCGGAGCCGGAACGCCGCTGTTGAAGCGCGGAGACCGCAGCGAGTTGGTCGATGCTGTCACGCTGGCGATCGAAGGCCCCAAGCAGATCGCCTTGCAGCAGCCGGCCGCCCGACAGCTTCATCCGAAGCGGATCGACGTTACGGCCGTTGATCCGCACCTCGTAATAGAGGTGCGGTCCGGTCGAGAGCCCGGTCGATCCGACAAAGGCGATCGTCTCGCCCTGTCGAACGCGGTCTCCGATCTTCAGCCCGGGCGGGAAGCTCGCGACGTGGGCATAGGTCGTCTCATAGCCGCGGTCGTGCCGCACGCGGATATATTTCCCGTACCCGCGTTCGTACCCTTCGGTCTCGACGACGCCGGCGCCCGCGGCCGCGATGGGCGAACCATAGGGCGCCGCATAATCGACGCCCTCATGGAAACGGCGGTCGCCAAGGATCGGATGAATCCGCCAACCAAAGCCATCGCCGAGCCGCCCGCTCACCACCGGCTTGCGCAACAGGAATTTGGTGATGGACTGGCCGGTCTCGTCATAGAAATCGGAGCTGCCATCGTCCGGCGCCGTGAAGCGATAGTACCGGCGGGTCTGTCCGCCCGCCGTCAAATCGATGAAGACCAACTCCGGCTGACCGATGTCGTTCGGCGCATAGATGATCTCGGCCACATCGGCGTCGCCGAGCGGCTCGTCGAGGTCGAAATCGCGGCCACAGAGCCGCATCAATTCAGCGACGATCCCCTGGTCGACGTGGTTGGAACGCGCAAGCGCGTCAAGGCCGTCACGGAGCGTTTCGCCCGGAACGGAATGCGTATCGATCGACTCACGCAGCGGGCTGTCGCTCCGCACGGCGATGTCGGGCTGTTCCGGTACGATCGCTTGGTATTGGCCGCCGTCGGTGCGACCGACGGCGGACACATCGGAGCCGGCCCGTTCGATCGACACCTTCGCGACATGGCCGCGCGGCGAACCGGAGTCTTCGCCTTGTTCGATGACCGTGATTTTCTCGCCACCGGACAGCGTCTCTCGAGCGCCGGGCGACGGGAAAGCGGCAAGGATCGCCGGCGCGTCCTCCGCGGCCGCCGTCAGCGCCCGCAGAATGGCAGCCAGCGTGTCGCCGCTTCTCGCGATAATGACATGTCGACGGTGACGCGACGACGAAGGCGACTTCGGAAGGTTGGTGACGTTAACAGCCTCGCCGATCGGAGCCGACGGATGCGGCACGTCTTCGCCGTCAGCATAGGCGCTGGTGCCGCCCGGCAGTGGGCGCCGCGATGGACCTGTCCGTATGATGGCTGGCAGCTCCGACAGCAGGTCGCGTTGCGAGCCCGCTCGCGCGTCGTCCTTTTCGTCTCCCCGCGCTTTCTGGTGTGGCTCGAGATCGATCTCCGCGAGCCGCGCAGACACGCGGGTAAATCGACGGACCGCGCCGGCATCGCTCAGCTGCTCAATCTTGAGCGCAGCGGAATTGCCCTGCGAGCCGAGCCTCCGGTCGAGGCGATCGCCGCGCCGCGCCTCGTCAACTACCTGCCCTGCGAAGCGCGGAAGTGACACGACCGGCGCGGCTGCGAATCGCGCGTGATCGCCAAACGCCCCGCGAAGCGCGCCGGCAAGAAGAGCGACGGCGGCGGATCCGATCAAAATCGTCCCCGCCATCCAGCGGAAACTGACCGCGCGCCGGTCAGGCAGCTTGCCTTCGCCGGTCAGCGGTGGCTCGTCAAGCGACGGAATATCGCGGACGCTCGATAGATAACCACCCGCTTTCGTCGCTTCGTCACGGCTGGTCATCAACGCCCCTCATCCCCTGGGGCACGGTCTCGAGATGCCGCCACGCCCACGGCAAGCCGTAGATGCCATGCGGCTTGGGGCGAATGTTTGACCTTGGTTCAGATTCGGTCGCAATTGATGCCGGGCTGAGCCCGATGCTGGAATCTATCGAGATTCCCGAACAAGGCCTACCGCTCGCCGCTCCGACGATGACGGCAATCAGCTATCGAGCGTTTTCGACCCGCGGCCGCGGTTCTTCACGATCAGCATGATGTTGCGGATGTAGATCAGCGTGGCCAGCCCCTGCCCGATGATGATGACGGGCTCGCGCTTGGCAAGCCCGTAGATCAGCGTCATCAGGCCGCCACCCATCGAAAAGAACCAGAACGCCATCGGCACCACGCTCTGGCCGGCGCGTTCGCTGGAAATCCACTGCACGAGGAAGCGCGCGGTGAAGAACAGTTGCGCGATCAGGCCGAACGCCAGCCAGAAGTCGAACTTGGCGATGAACACGTCGTAGAGATAGGCGCTCAGCGCCTGACCGTACTGAATCAGCATCACTTCACCTCGGTCACGCCCGGCACGCCAGTGACACCGGGCACTTCAGCGACCACTTCAGTGACGACCGGCGTCGGCTTCTTGCGGCGGATCAGCCACCACACGCCACAGAGATCCATAATCCCGATCCAGAGCCGGTCGAAGAATCCATAGTTCGACACGCCGGAATGGCGCGGCCGATCGACGACGTCGACATAGGCAATCGCCAACCCCTCGCGGCGGACCAGGGCCGGAAGAAAACGATGCAGCCCGTCGAAGTAAGGCATCGCCAGAAACACCTCGCGCGGAAACGCCTTCAGGCCGCATCCGGTGTCGCGGGTGCCGTCACGCAGGATGATGCCGCGCACCGTGTTGGCGATGCGCGATTGCAGCTTCTTGAAGCCGGTGTCCTTGCGCCCGACGCGCTGGCCCGCGGCGAGGCCGACGCGGCCGTTGCCGCTCTCGACCGCCGCGATCAGGTCCGGCAAGAAGGCGGGATTGTTCTGCCCGTCACCGTCGAGCGTCGCCACGATCGCGCCGCGCGCTGCGCGCACGCCGCTGCGCACGGCCGCCGACTGGCCCGACGAGGCTGCGTGGCGGAGCTGTCGTAGATTGGGCCGCTTGGCCATGATCGCGCTGAGCCGTTCGCCGGTGGCATCCGTCGAGCCGTCATTGACGTAGACGATCTCGTAGGCCCAGCGTCCGTCGAGCGCGGCCGCGATCTCGGCGATCAGCGGCGCGATATTGTCCGCCTCGTTGCGCACAGGCACGACGATGGAAACGGCGACCGGCGTCTGGTCGGGAGCAGGCAAATCGGCACTCGTGGTTGGTGTTGTCGGCGATGGAACCAGCCCGATCCGGCCGTCGGGCGACCGCTTTTATGGGGCGAAGGCGCTCCTCGCAACCCTTTTGAGACGCCCGTCCGACGGTCCTGACAGCGCCACCACAGTGCCGTCGCGATGAATGGCAAAACCAAGGCGGCGGGCGGCGAACCAGTAGCGCACGACCATCGCGCCGATCACCCCGACCAGCGCGCCGGCCACCACGTCGCTCGGATGATGCGCCAGCAGCACGAGCCGGGTCGCGGCGATGACCAGCGCATAGACCAGCATCGCGAACCGCGCGCCCGGCCACACCGCGGACACCGCAAAGGCCAGTGCGAACGCCGTGATCGAATGTCCCGACGGAAAGCTCGAATAGGCCTCGGTGCCGGCGAAATGCTGGAAGTTGAAGGCGTTGGCCTTGCCGCCGACAAAGGGCCGCCCGCGGCCGACGATCCACTTGATCAATTCACCGACAGCGACCGAGAGCACGACCGATAGAAACAGGTATTGCAGCCTTGTCCCGAAGCCAAGCAAGGTGGCGCGCGGCACGCCGCGCAGCGCAGGCGCCGCCAGCGCGACCGCGACCAGCAGCAGGCCAAGCGCGCACAGCACATACTCGTCCTTGCCGAAATCGGTGAGCGTCTTCACCCACCACAGACCCGGCGTGCCGCGTGGCGGCATCAGACTGATCTCGGTGACATCGAACGCATACATCAGCGTGATGATCACGGCGCCGACGATGACGACGAGCAAAAGTCCGTGGCGCGCGGAGCGGCGCGCCGCCTCGGCGCGGCGCGAATGCGACGGTGCCCGCACGAGCTGGGCAAAGGACAGCCAAACCAGTGTCAGCAATCGTCCGAAATAATTGGCGGATTCCGGGGTGGCTGGAAGCGCCGGCATGTCATTCCGTCCCTTCGGAACGGAAGATCGCGATCGAGACCGCCTTGCCCTGCGAGATGTTGTAGCCCTCGACGCGCACCGGCGCGTTGTAGCGCAGGCCGATCGCCTCGGCGCGCTGCACGAAGGCGCGCTCCGAGCGCTGTTCGACCAGCGCGAAGCGGCAGGAGCCCTGCCTGAGGAAATCCGCGGCGCCCGATCCGTCGGTGAGCAGTGTCGAGGTATCGGTCATGAACACGAGGCTCGGCTCGTGGAAGCCGGCGGCTGCGGCCTTCGGGCCGACGCAGGTCACGTTGCGCAAGGCGCGTGCGACCTCCTGGCTCGGAAATACGGTGGTGAGCCGCGGCAGCACCACGCCATAGGTGCCGGCTGCCATCAGCGCCGCGGCAATCACCGCATTGAGCAGCGAGCGCTCGGCGCGGCTGTCCTCGAACAACCACCACGCGATCAGGCCGAACACCATCGCGACGGCGAACAACGGCCAGGCCGGAAACACCGGCTGATGGATCGCCTTGATGGCGCCGACGATCACCAGCACCGCGCCGAATGCGGGGATCGCGAACCACCAGGCGGCGCCCCGCAACAGCCAGGGCGAGCGCGACAGCACGCGCCGCTCCAGCGCGCCGACGGTCAGGATCGCGATCGCCGGATAAAGCGGCAGCACGTAATGCGGCAGCTTGGTCAGCACGGCCTCGAACACGATCCAGGACGGGATCAGCCAGGCCAGCAGGAACTGCGCACCGGGCTCGCGCCGCGCCCGCCAGACCGCAGGCGCCGCCATGCCGGCGAGCGGCGCACCGGGCCAGAACGTGATCCAGAACAGCAGCAGATAGATTCCAGGGGGCGCACCGTGGGATTCCTGCGCACCGAGCTTGCTCAGCATGTCGCCGCCGACCGAGTCGGCAAAGAAGGTCTCGCCGGCGCGCAGGAAGATCAGCACGAACCACGGCAGCACCAGCACCAGGGTCCACATCAGACCCCAGACCGGGCGCATGCGCCAGAACCAGGCCGCCGATCGGTCGAGGATAGCAAGCCCCGCCATCGCAAGGCCGACGAACATCAGGATCAGCGGCCCCTTGAGCAGGATGCCGACCGCCAGTGCTGTCCAGAAGACCGCGGGCGGGCCCCATGACGGGTGTGCGGGATCCTCGCCGCGCTGCCACGACAGATAGACTCGCGCCATCGCACCCATCGCCGCGGTGACTGTCAGCAGCAGCATCGCGTCGGTCTTGGCGAGCCGCGCTTCGACCCCGAGCAGCACGCAGCTTGCCATCATCAGGGCGGCCAGAACCGCCCCCTGTCGTGTCACGAAGGCCAGCGCCGTCCAATAGGTCAGCAAAACGGCGCCGATGGCGCCGATCAGGGACGGCAGGCGGTAGACCCAGATGCGGACCTGGGCGCGCGGCACCCCGAGCGCGGAGACGGTCTTCAGCGCCGCCGCCTGCATCCAGTAGATGCCAACCGGTTTCTTGTAACGGACGTCGTCCTGGAAGCGGATGTCGACGAAATCGCCGCTCTCGACCATCTGCTTGGTCGCCTGGGCAAAGCGGACCTCGTCACGGTCGACCGGCGGGATGGTGAAGAAGCCCGGCAGGAACAGCACCAGGCAGGTCAGCGTCAGGAACAGGATCAAACGCCATTGGCTGGCCGTTGCGAACTCGAACGCCATGAACAGCCTGCGGCTCGAATGCGCAGGTTTTACAGACTGTTGCCCTGCTCCGAAGCGCCGGGGTTGGAGGCCATCCACCATGGGTTTCGCATACGATGAAACCGCAGCGCAAACAACTGTGCTGTTCCGCTTTCCGACCGTGCCGCTCCGCTTTCCCGTGCGATCATTGCACGCGGATCACAACGGTATCCGCGGCACCCGTGGCATCGATCACGGTGAGCCGGGCGAAGCCCGGCCCCGGCGGGTCGATCAGGCGCTGGCGCCGGCTGTCGATGTCCCCGGCTGAGACACCATTCACAAGCACCGTCAGCGGCAGCACCCCGCCGGCGACCTTGACCGGCAGGGCGGCATTGCGGCCGCCCTCGGATGGATCGACGTCGATGCGCGAGCCGTTCAGCGGAAACTGGATGTGCGGGGCCTGGTCGTTGCCGCTACGGACCAGCTCGCCGAGCGGCCGGAAGCGGCGCAGCGGCGGCGGCAGTTTCGCGTTGGATGCGACCAGCACGCCGCGTGGCGGCTTCGGCAATGCCGCCGGGATTTTGCCGGTGCGCGCAAAGGCGTCGAACAGAATCGGCGCCGCGGCCGTACGGCCGACCAGACCCGGCACCGGCGCGCCGTCGGGACGGCCGACCCAGACGCCGATGGTGATGCGGCCGTCGAAGCCGACCGACCAGGCATCGCGATAGCCGTAGCTGGTGCCGGTCTTGAACGCGATCCGGTTGTGCACGCCGTTCTCCGGCGGCGGCGTGCCGAGCAGGACGTTGCCGACCTGCCAGGCCGCAGCCTGATCCATCAGCCGCATCGTGTCGCGGCTGTCGTTCTCCTGCATGATCTCGCGCAACGGTTTAGTCGCGCCGAGCCGCGCCAGGCCGGAATAGAGCTGGGCGAGATCCTGCAGCGTGATGCCGACACCGCCGAGGCCCATCGCAAGGCCCGGCGCCTCGTCCTTCGGCAGCACGAGACTGGTGCCGGCCTGCTTCAGCCGCGACGACAGCCGGCTGGCACCGACGCGATCGAGCAGCGCGATCGCCGGCACGTTGAGCGACAATTGCAGCGCCTTGCGGATCGGCACCGTGCCCTGGAACGTCATGTCGAAATTTTCCGGCGCGTAGGTGCCGAAGCGGATCGGCCGGTCCTCGATCAGGCTGTCGGGATGGACAAAGCCATCTTCGAAGGCAAGGCCATAGATGAACGGCTTCAAGGTCGAGCCCGGCGAGCGCACCGCGCGCGTCATGTCGACCTGCCCGGCCCGCCGCTCGTCGAAATAATCCGCCGAGCCGACGCGCGCGAGCACGTCGCCCGTCTCATTGTCGACCACGACGATCGCAACCGAGACATCAGGCCCCTGCGCAATGGCACGGTCGCGCGCCAGCGCCTCCAGGTTCCGCTGCAGCGTGGCGTCGAGCGTCAGCTTGATGACCGGCGCATCCTTCATCGTCGCGATCGCCTGATCGGACGAATGCGGCGCCAGGATGGGAATCTGCTTGCGCATCTTCGGCACCGCCGTCGCCGTGGCCTGCGCGGCATCGTCCTTCAACACCACGCCATCCTCGACCATGCGCTCGAGCACGCGGTCGCGCGCGGCGTGGGCGGCGTCCGGGAAACGATCGAGCCGCCGCCGCTCCGGCGATTGCGGCAGCGCCACCAGCAGCGCGGCCTCGGCGAGCGACAGCCGCTTCGGCTCCTTGCCGAAATACGCGATCGAGGCGGCGCGGACGCCCTCGAGATTGCCGCCGAACGGTGCCAGCGCGAGATAGAGATCGAGGATCTGGTCTTTCGAGAGCTGCCGCTCCAGTTCGACCGCGCGCACCATCTGCCGCAGTTTTGCGTAGACCGAGCGCTGGTGACGCGGCTCGATCAGCCGCGCCAGCTGCATCGTGATCGTCGAACCGCCCGAGACGATATGGCCGCTGGTGAGCAGCTGGAATGCGGCGCGCGACAGCGCCAGCGGATCGATGCCGTGATGCTCATAGAAGCGCTTGTCCTCATAGGCGAACAAGAGCTTCAGATAGGTGGGATCGACTGACGTCTTGGCGTCGACCGGCAGCCGCCAGCGCCCGTCCGCCATCGCATAGGCGCGGAGCAGCTTGCCGTTGCGATCGATCACCGTGGTCGAGACCTGCTGCGCCTTGTCGAGCGGCAGCGGCCCGAGCGAAACGATCCAGGCGGCGAAGGCGCCGGTGATCGCAATAACGACGACGGCCATCGCGGCCGCTACGCGGAGCGCCAGCTGCCCACTGCGCTTGTCATGCCCGGGCTTGACCCGGGCATCCACATCCTTCGTTCGCATGGACGCGCCTATGGATGGCCGGGTCAAGCCCGGCCATGACGAGAAGAGTTTGCGGCGCGCGTCCTTGTTCATTTCGCCGGCTTCACCTCAACCGCGCCGGTCCCGCTGCGGCCGTAGCGCGAGGGATTGTACATGTCCTCGACATAGGCCTGCGGCAGCACATATTTGCCCGGCGACACCGCGCGCACGACATAGGCGACCGTAAACACCGACTTGTCGTTGGCGCCCCGGTCGATCGCCGCCGTGAAGCGGTCATCGCGGAACTCGGTGTTCTTCGGCTCGACGCCGCCCTCGATCCACGCGAGCGTGCCGGAATCCCCGGATGACACCAGGTTCGGGTTGTCGATCTCGAGCCCGGCCGGCAGATAGTCGGCCACCATGATGTGCCCAAACTCCGGTTTTGCTTCCGTGACCTTCAGGACAACCGCGAAGCGGTCATTCTGTTTCGCCTTGGTGACATCGGCCGGCTTGCCGTCGAGCGTGAAATAGCTGCGCTCGATCTTGAAACCGTTGGAGGCCGCCGGCTCCGGCGTGACCGGCGAGCCCGACACCGAGATCACCGCCTGTACCGGTGCGTCGCCGGTGTTGGTGATCCTGAGCGGCTGGCCGGTCATCTCCTCGGCCTTGTAGCTGCGATAGACTGCGGTCTTGACCGGCTGACCGTTGATGTCGAGGGCCAGCGTTTCCTTGGCGAGCGCCCGCGCCGCCAGCACCATCCACGCATTTTCCTGCGTCGAGGTGTAGGGCGACAGTCCCCGCGCCGCCTCGACCCGCAGCACGGCTTGGGTCAGCGTGGTGCGCGGTGCATTGCCTTCGCCAGCGAGCGAGACCAGCGCAGCAGCATCGCGCAATGCCGAGCCGTAGTCGACCCGGCCGAACTCGATCACGGGTTTCGGGTTCAGCGCATCGAGCGCGGCACCATAGACCCGCTCGGCCCTCGCCTTGTCGCCGACCAGCGCCAGCGCCGCCGCAAGCTGGGCCTTGGAGATCGGGGTCGCCAGATTGTTCAGCTTGGTGTCGGCGAGATAGCGCAGATCGCCGATCGGCGCCGCGCCGTTGCGCGCGAGCACATAGAGGCCGTAGGCCAGATCGCGGCCGCCGTCCTTCTCCGGCTCGTTGGCATTGACCACCGAGTTCCTGACGCGGTCGAGCGCGCTCTTGAACAGCACGTCCGGCACCGCAAAGCCCTTTTCGCGGGCCCGGGTCAGGAAGTCTGTGACGTAGGCATCGAGCCAGGCGTCGTCGCCGCCCGCCGACCACAGGCCGAACGAGCCGTTGGACCCCTGTCGAGCGAGGAGCCGCTCGATCGCGTCGCGGATGCGCTGGTCGACCGCGGTGTCCATCGCAAGATGGGCACCGGCGGCGAGATCATTGACATAGAGCAACGGCAACGCGCGGCTCGTGATCTGCTCGGAGCAGCCATACGGGTAGCGGTCGAGCGCCTTCAGAATGCTCGCGGCATCGAGCGCGGTCGACAGGCTCGCCGAGACCGAGACGCTGCCGGTGCCCGGCACGAGATCGGAGAACATGTCCGAGGTCAGTGTCAGGCTCTCGCCCTTCGCCAGCGTGCGGATCGAACGGCGCGCCAGCACTTGGGTCGCCGGCTTGACGTCGAGCGCATAATGCCGCGCCAGCGTCAGCCCATTCGGCCCGGAGATGTCGACGTCGAACTCGGCACGTCCGGCGCCGCCGGCCTCGAGACCCAGCGACAGCGAGGAGCGCTGCTTGGCGGCGAGCTTCACCGTCGTGGTCGAATTACCCGAAGCCTTGATCGGACCGCTCGCCTTGACGCTGATGGCATAGTTGCCGGCTGCACCTTCGACGTTGTCGATATCCATGCTGATGGTGCCCTTGTCACCGGTGAGCAGGAAGCGTGGCAAGGTCGCGGTCACCACCACGGGATCGCGCACGATCACGTCAACATTGGCGCGGCCAATCTTGGTTGCACTCCACGCCACCGCCATCACCCGCGCGGTGCCGGCAAATTCCGGGATATCGAAGTTCACCTCGGCAGTCCCGTCAGGCCCGACCGTGACGATGCCGGAATAGAGCGCGAGCGGCTTCTGCGTTGGCGGCGAGCCCTGCAGCTCGGCGCCGGCGGAGTCGCCGCCGTTGCGGATCTGGCCGCGGGTGCCCTGCATGCCGTCGATCAGCTGGCCGTAGAGGTCGCGGATCTCGGCGGTCAGGCGGCGCTGGCCAAGGTAGTAGTCGTCCGGCGCCGGCGGCTTGTAATTGGTCAAATTGAGAATGCCGACATCCACCGCGGCCAGCACCACCTTGGCGTCCTCGCCGGGATTGAGCCCGCCGAGCTTGACCGGGATCTTCAGTGTCGAGCCCGGCCGCACCAACGCGGGCGGCGACAGTTCGACGGCAAGCGTGCGCGCCTTCTTGTCGATGCCGAACCATTTCAGTCCGATCGCGCGGCCGGGCATGCGCCCGGCGGCGGCATCGAGCGGACGGCGCAACGTCGTCATGACATACGCGCCGGTGCCCCAGTCCTTGCCGACCGCAAGCTTGACCTGCTGGGTGCCCTCCGTGACGTCGACGCTTTGGGTGGTCAACAACCGGTCGCCGAGCACATAGACCGTCAGCTTGCCTGATGTGCGCGCATTGACCGACACGGTCATGGTGTCGCCCGAGGCATATTCCGGCTTGTCGATCGAGGTTTCCAATAGATCAGGCGTGTCGGCGCTGCCGTCGGAATACCAGCCGACGTCGAACTGCACCGAGGTGACGGGGCCGTCGGCGTCGGTCGATTTCACGTCGAGCCGGTAGCGACCGGGCTGCGGCTGGAAGGTCAGGCGCATCGACTTGTCGGCGGCGAGGTTGACGTCGCCATCGGCGACGCGGCGGGTCGACTTGACCGGCTCATACTGCCAGGACGAATTCTGCCGGTACCACTGGTAACGTGACTCGAGCTTCAACAGTTCGTAGCGCAGCCCGTTGCGCGGCAGCTGCTTGCCGTCCGGCGCGACGAACACGACGTCGAACTCGGCCTTGTCGCCCTCGGCAACGCTCTTGTCGCCGAACAGCGGCTTGACGCCGATCAGCGAGGCGCCAGGGGCCACCGGCAGCACGATCTTGCGCTCCACCGAGCGTCCGCCGGTCTCGGCCATGCGGATGTAGATCTGGGCTTCCTGTGGCCGCGTCGAAGTCGGCACCTTCTCGAGCTTCACCGGGAACGTGGCGGCGCCGTTGGCATCGGCCTCCGGCAGGTCCTCGATCGGGGTCCGCTCGTTGCTCGCGGTCTGCTCATCGTCGACGCCGAACTGATAGCCGGCATAACCGGGCCGGCCGTTCGCCGCGGGCGCCACCAGCATATCGCCCTCGAGCTGCAGGCCCGAGGCCGGCGCGCCATAGAGGAAGTGGCCGGAGACCTGAAGCTCCACTGGAACTTCAGCCTTGATCACCTTCTCCTTGCTGGTCAGATCGAATTCGACCCGTTCGGGGATGTAATCCTCGACCATGAAGGTGGTCTCGCCGACCGACGAGCCCTTCGGATCGGTAAAGACGCGGGCGCGCCAGGTACCGGTCGGCACCGCCGAATTGAGCGCCACCGCCAGCATCCGGCCGCCGGCGCCCTGGTCGGGCAGCACGGCACGGCGGAATTCGACGCCGTCGGGGCGCTCGATCACCATGGTCAGCGGCGTCTCGGTCAGGGCGTTGCCCTGCCCATCGCGCAACAGCGCGGTCAGATAGACGGTCTCGCTGGAGCGGTAGACGCCACGCTCGGCGTAGACGAAGGCGTCCGCGCCGGCCGGGATCGCCCGACCCGCGACGCCGCGGTCGGTGAGGTCGAACGCATTGGTTTTCAGGCTCAGGAAGGCGTAGTCGGCCTTCTCGCCCGTGACCGTCAGCAGCGCCGGCGACAACCCGCCCTCGCCCCGGGCCAGGCCTTGCTCGAACAGCACATGGCCGGCGGCATCGGTCTTGCGGGTCGCCAGGATCTCGTTGTTGCGGGCGACCAGCTTCACGTCGGCGTTGGCGACCGGTTCGGTCGAAGCCAGCGAGTTGACGAAGACGTGGATACCGTCATTGCCGGAGAAGGCCGACAGGCCCATGTCCGAAACGATGAACCATTGCGTCGCCAGCGTGCCGTCGTCGTCGGTGCCCGGCCCCTTGGCCGCGGCGGTCATGACATAGACACCGGGCTGCAGGTCGCCGAGCGCCTGGTCGACCGGAAACGCCGTGACGACGTCCTGATTCAGCGTCGTGGCGGTCGCAAGCTCGCCCGACCACACCTTGACGCCGCGCTGGTCGCCGAGATCGGAGAGCTGGTAGCGGCTCAGCGTGCTCTGGAAGTCGCTGTCGATCACCGTGTTGATCAGGTTGCGGTCGCCGATCCGGAAGACGTCGACCTTGACCGCCGGCGTGTTGACGCTGACCACCGGGATACCGCGCTGTCCGGTCCGCGGCAGCACATAGGCCCGCCCGGTGAATCGCACGAATGGCTTGCGGTCGCGGACATAGATGTTGAACTCGGCCGATTTCGGCAGGGTCTCCTTGACGGTCGAAGGCAAGCCGGCGCGCAGATTGATGTTGTAGCGCTCGCCATGCTTCAGCCCGTCGACGCAGAGCTGCTGGCCTTCCGCCGACAAGGCCGGCTTGTCGGTGCCGGCGAGCGCCAGATAGGGCGCGAAGTCGACGCGCTTGGCGAGCTCCTCCGAGAACTGGAAGCAGGCGCGCGGCGAGGCCGCGTCGGAATCGACGGTATAATCGAGCAGCCGGAAACCGTGCTCGTCGCGCATCTTCTCGTACTGGCCGCGGACATCGGCGACCTCGCGCATGTCGAGCGACAGCCGCAGGCTGTCCAGCGCCGGGCGCCACAGCTTGCGCTCGGCAAGCGCTTTGCCGAGCACGGCGAGCGCGTCCGCCTCCTCGCCCGCATTGCCGGCGCGCTGATAGGCGATGTAGGCGGCGGTGGAGGCGCGCTCCATCAGAAACGTCTGTTCGCTGGAGCTCGCCGAGCGGATCTGGAAGATCATCCTGGCGAGGCGCAGCCAGTTGGCGCCGTCCTCCGGCGTGGTCGCCGCGATCTGGCCGAGGATCGTGAGCCCGCCGCGGAAATCATTGCGCCTGAAGGCGGCGTCGGCGTCGGTGCGCAGGGTCGCGGCCGATTTGTTGACCGCGCCGGCCTCGCTCTTGATCTGGGCCTCCAGCTTGATCGCGGAATCGGCGAGATCGTCGCGCTTGAAGGCCTTGTCCGCGGCCTGGGCACCCACCAGGGCGAGCAACAGCGTGGCGCATATCGTGGCGGCACGAACCAATCCGATCATGATGGAGCTCCTGAACGCCCCGCGGTCGAAACGTCGCGTTGGGGCCAAAAGTGCGCGAAAAGGTGACGGAGTGAAGGCGCGGACATGAACGGACGAAAACGTCGCAGATCGCATTGCCGACATTCCTTTGACCAGCCCTCGGCTGCAGCGTCGTGCGGCTCGGCGGGCTGGACAGGCCAACGCAGGGCGGGCGCCCTGCTCGCCTTTGTCGTTCGACCACAAAAATCGGTTCGGACGGACTTGGCGGAAAGGCGGATTTTTCATATTGGCGGTGCTACAAGGCCGCCACGGTCCCGTAGCTCAACTGGATAGAGTAGCGGATTTCTACTCCGCGGGTTGCAGGTTCGAATCCTGCCGGGATCGCCAAATGGCTTTTCCTGCTAATAATTTCAATGACTTATCGGCGTTTTTGCCTAACTTCTCGGATGGGTTAGGCAATTTCTTATCAAAACCGTTTTGCAGTTTCGCCATGGCCGCAACGGCCAATTTCTTCTTCGCCGCCTCACGGCAGTACCGCTCGATTTCGCGGATGTCGGTGTGGCCGGTGATAGACATGATTTCGAGCGCGCTGCATCCCGCCTCGGCCAATCGACGGCATGCGGCCTTGCGGACGCCGTGCGGGCTCGAGCCTTCTGGCAAGCCAGCGTCACCTGCTGCTTCGCTAATCCAACTGGAAAACGCCTTCTCGCTGCGCGCGCGGCCGTACATGGTTGCAATGAAGGCCGGGCCGTCCTTCGGGCAGTCGGCGATGTAGCGCGCCAGATCCGCGTGCACCGGAATGCAAAGCTCAACGTGGCCTTGGCTCTTTTTGGTGCTGATAACGAACCCATCTTTCGTGAAGTGCTGCCAGCCAAGCCGCACGGCATCAGAGCGCCTGAGGCCGGTGTGTAGCAGCACTTCGAAGGCAAGTCGCAGCGGCGTGCCCACCTTGTGCTGCTTTCGGAATTTGGTGATGTCTTCCTCAGTCCAAGTGCGGTGGCCTTTGATTTTTAGCTTCACGCGCTTGGCCACAACAACCGGATTGTCGCTGCGCAAGCCAGCCGAAACCGCGTAATCCATCACGGCCTTAAGGCGTTTGCGAAAGTTGGACGCGGCCGAAGGCGTGTCGGCCATCTCGTCAATGATGATGTTGATATTCTTCGGCTGCATAGTGGCAATCGGGCCGTCGCCATGCTTCTCAACGAATCTATCCAGCACGCCGCTGTAAACGTCCTGCGTGCTCTTCGCCAAACCCTTGAATTCAGTTGAGCGGTAATAACCGTTGACGGCGGCGGCAATAGAGCCAGCCTTAACGCGCCTCACGACAGGCGTCTCTTCACCGCCCATGGCCGCGCGGTATGCCGTCCAAAATTCCTCGGTGTACAGCGGCGCCGGCAACGCAAGTTGAGGCCCGCCCGGCCGTCGCAAATAAACACGAGGTTGCCCGTGCCTATCAATATATTCATTCACATATTTCGGTTTGCGGCGGCGCAATGCTTTTCCCAGTAGTCATTTTCATTGGCGGGCGCTGGTGCTGCGTTGCCGTCAAACAACGAATCTAGCTCGTGTCGGTCCCACAGTAAAACGCCCAGCATTTGCCTGGGAGCCGGGATTGCGCCCGCCTCCCGCTGCTTATCGAAATGGCTCGGGCTGATTCCGAGATATCGCGCCGCGTCTGTACGGCGTAGGCCGCGAGGGACGATGCCCCCACGTTGGTTATCGTTGCCAGGACTGGCCAAGAGCGTGGCCTTAAGAAAATTGCTCTGCTTACCTCGCCGGCCAAGGCCAGCGCACACAGGCGACTCAAGCGCCCCAACCTGCATTATACTCTGCCCGGTCGGGGCGCCTTTCACCCTAGCGACTCAGCCTTCCCATCTAACTCCCCCTGCCACGCCGTCACCTCATCCTCGTACCAAGCAACCCTGCGAGGGGCGATCTCGCGAGCCTTGGGGAAGCGGCCAGCGTCCATTTCCTTATAGAGAGTGGCGCGACTAAACGGGACAAGCGCCAGCACCTGGCGCACGCCAAGCATCTTGCGGGGACCTGCGGCGGGTGCGTCTTGTGCCATCTGATGCTCCTCTGGAATCGGCCAGCAAGAGAATACGAGAAAGTAGAGCGCCCGGCCCGCCCGGATGGCCTAGCCGACACCTAGCAGGATGATCTCGTCATCCGATCCCCGCTTCGCCCACACAGCGCGCGCGTGTTCGAGGCGCTGCAAACCATCGGGATCGTGGCGGGCAGCCCATTGGTCGGTTTCATCGGCCGCACCAAGAAGCATATGGAGGGCGCCATTGCTGACGATGGGATTGCAGCCTTCGCCCCTCAAGTGGGCGTAATAGGTGTGCGCGCAAAAAGGCGTGGATGGGCCAACACTCGCGCTAGCATTAAGATTAAGATCAGACATTGATATTCCCCTGTCGAGCCGGCCGGTTCTCGGGGGCATCAAACTGGCCCACCTGCTGGGCCAGTTCCGGAAAACGCCCCTGCTCCGCTAGATCGAGCACGTTGAAAACGGGGATATATCGGCTGGCACTCTTGTTGCGTCCCTTCCCCCGATAGGTGCGGGCCACCCAACCTGTTTCCAGTAGCAAAATGATTGCACGCGAAACCGCCGATCGTGACGGGCACTCGGCTCCGTCAGGCGCGCGCTTCCTCATGACCGTGGCAACATGCCGTTGCGAGAGCAAGGCATCGCCGTGCTCGTGGTGATACCAATTGATCAGAAAACGGTAGACCAGCCTTGCCGTTTCCGACAGTCGAGGATCGAAATCCACCAGCTGTGACATTCGCCCAATTGCCACCGGGCCAGTCGGATCACCGATCTTGTGCGTCCAGTACGCCGGCGAGTCTGCGATCTTAGGCTGCGCTGGATTCATCGGCCGGAAGCTCCACAAGGGCCGCAAGGGCCATATCGGAAATTGCACGGTTGAACTGCTCGCCGAACGCGGCAGTGCGCTCGTGAAACGCGTTGGGAGCTACGGTCCAGCAGCGACCATTGGCCCGCTGACGAAGGCCCAAATTGTAGAGACGCAGGTGCTCGTTCAGTTCGAGGTCAAAGCGCGCAAGCGTGCTGCCGCCAGGTGGCGACGGGCGGATGGATAAGATTTTCAAAGGTGAGATTCCCCTGTTGGGGTTGCCCTATCGGGCTTTGCACCTGGCTAAGGGCCAGTCGTGCTGGTGAATGAATAGTGCGGTTTTCTCGAACCCACACTAAATGGACCACGCTCGGCCCCAGAGCGCCCCAGAGGGCTCACCCCGGCCCACCGAGGGAAACCGCCCCCCAGGCCAGCCAACCGCACATGGGAGGCCGGTTTCTGGGCCTTGGCGGCCCGCTTCCCGCAGTCGATCCCGATTAATCAAATGGGAACCTTCCAAGTGCAGAATGATTAACCGAAGTTAATCTTGGAGGCTGAGGAATGTCGGACGAAGACATCGCCCTGCGAGCCGTCAGTGCGGCCCAAGAGATCCTTGAGGAATATCTCGAACCTCGCCCGCGCTCCAATGAGCGGCTAATCCTTGATCGATTGGTTGAGGTGCTTGAACAACCCAGTCTCATCGTCGCGGTGAATCGAATTAAGCGAAGTCACCGCTGACCTTAAGTGCTGCCCGAAGGTTAGGCAGTCGCCAAAAATCGCTATGGGACTCAATGGCACAGAAATTGCCTAACCTTGGCGCTAACTCATTGTTTCATCTGCGTTCTGTCAATCCTGCCGGGATCGCCACCCTGCTCCCTCCAATGAAACCATTTTCCGCAAGCCGCGAAGCCGGCCGGAAACAAACCCGGCGTAGCTTGCCCGTGTTGGACCAAGGGGATTAGGTCATGTGGGATTTCATCAACGAACTGTATCGGGATTTCTGCCTGGCTCGCCTGCAGGAGATGCGGAAGCTGGAGCATCATATCTGACCGGGCGGAGCATCGGTGGCAATCAGCCGTTCTCGTACCGCGGCTTGGATCACCCGGACAATCGGACCTTCGCCAGCGCACAAGCAGCCGACACCAATCCATCGCGGGACCCCCGGTCCCCGTATGATTACGGGGGCGCTCGAACCTTGGCGCCGGTTTTGCAGACACAAACATGACTGGGATTGCGGGCCCAGATTGGAACAGGCGCCGCCGGGACAATGCATTTCGAGCCCGGCGGCGTAATTTTTCGGGACGGGCTCACCGCCGTGACCCGAACGGCTCGGCGTCAGTGCCAGGACCGCTCCCTTGCTTCGCCCGCGGCCTCTCCTGCCTGGAAATCGAGCACGCTCGTTCGACGTCGATAGACCCACCATAGGGGCGTCAGCCGGATCGGCGATGAAAAAGTATCGCAGTTGGTTGATCGTCGTCTTCCTGGTCGGTCGCTCGCGAACGTCGACCGTCAGCAGCAATCAAGCCAGTTTCTAAGGCTCTCTTAACCACAAACGAAGGCCGCACGCGGGATCATGGGCCGATTGCGCGTCGATCCGCGTTGTCCGGCACCATGCGTGTGACAAGCCGTGCGATCGCCTCTGCTGTGTGTGGTGCGGCGGTTCTCGCTGCGCAGCTCGCAGCCGCCAATGCGCAGCAGGTGCAGGCCGGAACGCTTGAGTGTCGTGGCGGCCCCGATACCGGGTTCGTCGTGGGTCCGGTGACCAATCTCAATTGCGTGCTGCACGTCGATAGCGCGCCGGACAGTCGTTTTGTCGCGGCCATCCGCAACCTCGGCGTTTTGATCGGAGATCAAGAAGTCGCCATGACCTGGAAGGTGATGGCGCCCGTGCCGTGGCTTGGAAGCGACGACCTCGCCGGCGGCTACGCCCATGCCGACGGCGCCGGCGTCAACGTTCTCGCCGGCGGCACGAATACGCCGATCACGCTGCATCCGTTGAACGAGCAGAACGTCCCCTCAACGCCGCCCCTGAAAATCGAGAACCTCGAGATTCGGCCGGTAGACCGCTGACCCTGAGCGCAGCCAGGTGATGGCTCGCGCGGACGCCAGAATGCACAACGCCGTCCGCTTGAAATAGATGCGGACGGCGCTGGCCCTAGCCCCAGGAAGGTGATGCAAAATCCTGACAGCACCAAGTCTGCACACTTTGTGCCAGCGGCGCATGTCCCAAATTGGCTATCACGCGGCATGGCCCAAATGGGCCATTTGGAAACACAGAAACAAAGATAGGTTAGGCATCGAGGCGCCGGCGACGGTGCCTCACGACCAAAGTGTCTACTTGGCCTCAGCGTGGCCCACGCGCTGAGGCCTTTCTTTTTCGATGTTCGCCGTGTGCCGTGAAATCACTCGCGTCTTTATCATTCAGCGCACGAAACGATTCCGTAGTTCTCCGTGCGTGAACAAAGTTCCGGCGGCGATTGAGGGACTGATCGCTTTCCGTTCGTGCGATTGCAGGTTCCACTTGCCGTGAGCTCTGGCAGCGCGCTTCGCAATTTCTTAATCCAAGAATGTTTCTCTAGAGGATTGTGAGTGCGCGCATCGGTCGTCGATATTTTTCAGGACCGCGATGGACGATTCCGAAATCGTCTTTCTTCGATGAGGATTCGCGCGACCAAAACATCAAGCGAGCGATGAGGACACGCAGCGATCGCGCCGCGAGAGCCTCACTTTGGTTTGCTTGGCCGATGCGCCATTCCCATATACACCCCACCGGCTTTCAATTCCGCCAGCATCTGGTCGATCCGCTTGCGCCGTGTTGCAGTTCGCACGCTGCGGCCGATCCAGTGCAGATAGTCGTTGCGCTGATACGGCGGGCGCGCCTTGAACGCTTGCATCAGACCGGTCACATCAAGCTCGCGACGGATGCTCGCCGGCATCGCCGCGCGCGGTCGCTTCAGCGTCACGCCGCCCTCCGATCGCCGGATCAGGACCGCCGCTTGGCTTCGACGTAACGCTTGAAGTTATCCAGGATCGCCTGCCAACCGCCGCGCTGCTGCTCGACCGAATGGGTATCCTCGCTGTCGAAGCTGACTTGCACCTTGACGCCGCCGGTCTCCGGCGTGAAAGCGACCTGCGCGCTGCGATCGCCGAACGAATATTCGAGCAGCCGGGGCTCCTCGACCCTGGTGTAGGTGCCGGCGAAATCGAACCCCATGCTGCCGTCCTTGGCTTCCATCCGCGACGAAAAGGCGCCGCCGGTGCGCAGGTCGACCGTCGCGGCGGTCGTGTGCCAATCGTCGGAAGCCGCGTTCCACTGCTTGATGTCGTCGGGCGTCGTATAGGCGCGCCAGACATCCGCGATCGGCGCGGCAACGGTCGTTTCGACGGCAATCCTCATATCAATTCCCTGTCGCGATGGGGTGAAGCTGACAGCGCCTTCCGGGCGGCGCCGGACCGCGGCCATTCTATTAGGGCCAAAGATGCCTCCGTCAAATGGCGATGCCCGGGCCACCGGGAACATGAGGAGATCCGGGACGCCGTTCAACCAACCAAATGGTGCGTGGTCGCCACAAGAATTTCGTCAGGAATGACCGTGTATGGAAGACGGGTCCAATGCCCGGAGAGCCCGTCATGCGGAACCTGAACACTGTCCTGAGCAAGCTGAACGACCGCCTGCTGCGGCTGGAGGGCGAACTGTTCGTGCTGCGATCGATCGCGCGCGCCGCCCTCACCGCCGGCGACGAGTCCGCCGTCCGCACCCGCAAGCTGCTCGAAGGCGCAAAGCTCGCGCTGTCAGACGAAGCCGAACGGCCGCTGGACGCCGCGACCGGGAAATACGTCGCGGCCGCGATCGCCATGGTCGAAGAGCTGCTTGAGAATCCGCGCGAGGCGGCCCCGCTGTTCAGGGTGATCGACGGCGGCAGGCGGGACGATTAGCGCGCTTGCCAAAGCACCGAGCCTAGCCGGCGCCCTGCACGGCCCTGTCATACGCCTCGATCGTCACCCTTGCCCTGACCACAATATCCGCACCCGTCATGCCCGGCTTGTAAAGGCTGCTGCCGAGACCGAAGGCGCGAATGCCCGCCTTCACATACTCGGCGAAATTCTGGTCCGAGACGCCGCCGACCGCGGCGATCGTCACATCCGGCGGCAGCACAGCGCGGATCGCGGTGATGCCGGCGGCACCGAGCACGCTGGCCGGAAAGAATTTCAGGCTCGATGCCCCCCCGCGCGCGGCGAGCAGCGCTTCCGTCGGCGAGAACACGCCGGGCATCGTGATCATCGCGTGATCCCGGGCACGCGCCAGCACCTCGACATCGACATTCGGCGACACCATGAGGCGGCCGCCGACGTCGTGCAGGCGATCGACGTCCGCTGCGGTCAGCACCGTGCCGGCGCCGATCAGAACATCGGCCGGCGCGCGCTTCGCCGCGATCTCGATCGAGCGGAACGGCTCGGGCGAGTTCAGCGGAATCTCGATCGCGGTCATGCCGGCGTCGAGCAGCGCGCTGACGATGCCCAGCACCTCGTCCGGTTTGACGCCGCGCAGGATCGCAACCAGCGGGCGCTTCATCGGAGGAAACGGAATACTCATGCGTTGATCCCTCACTTCTTCCAGATCGCCGCCGCTGCGCCGGCGAGGCCACGGCGAACCGCCTCCTCCGCATCCATGACATTGAGCGGAATCGAAAGGGCTTCGAGCGCCATCTGATAGAGCCGCTGCAACCGGCCCGAGGCAATCAGCGTAACCGGCGCTCCCTGCTTCCGTTCCACGAGGCCCGCCGCCAGCTCGACGCCGATCAAAGTGCCCGAGATCGTCTCACGCGCGGCCTGTGCGTTGCCGCCGAACAGCAGTTGCCGCGACCGCACGCGAAACAGCAGATTGGCCGCTAGCGCCGGCGCCGCGAAGGCCTCCGCGACGGCCGCGCGGAACGCATCGCCGTCAACCGCTTCCTCGGCGCCGCCGACGGCGTGCGACAGGATGGTGTCGCGCGCGACCGCGCTGAACAGCTCTCCGGTCATGAAGGTCGCAAAGCGCTCGACCGTTCCGCCGCGGACCCTGACCCATTTGGAATGCGTTCCCGGCATGCAGACGAGCGCCTCGCCCGGCGCATTCAAGCCGAGCGCCCCCAGCAGCTGGGTCTCCTCGCCTCGCATGACGTCCGGCGCGGCGGCATCACGCTGCGCGATCCCGGGCAGGATACGGATCTCGCGCGCCTGCCCGCTGACCACGACGGCGCCGTTGAGGATGTCCGTCAGATGCGCCGGCGTATCGATATAGCCGGCCTCGACCCAGCCCTGCCGCGCGCCCGCCATGCCGCAGATCACGACCGGCAGGTCGGCCGCCGCGCCCAGCGCATCGAGATGCGATTGCAGCACGGCCGCAAAGCCGGTCCTGGCTGCCGCGGTCATGCCTTCATCGCTGCGGCGCTCACCGAGCACCTTGCCACCGGCGCCCGTCAGCCAGAGCCGGAAGCTGCTGGTGCCCCAGTCGACCGCGACATAGGAAAGCCCGCTCATCGCGCCCTGTTCCACGCTCTCAGTGTCCCGCGCGCCGACGGCGCCGCTGCCAGACGCGATAAAGGCGATCATCGCGCCACGCAAGGCGGCTCGGTGGCGTGACGCCACGAGGCCTCGCTGGCATCGGACGCGCGGATCGATTACCGCGCGCCCTTCAGCGTGCAGGAGGTCGTGCAGGTCGTAACGTTGCCGCGGTCACATTTGATGCAGGCGTTGACGCACTGATCCATGACCTTGGGATTGTACTGACTGTAAAGATTGGCCGCACAGCTGTTGGTCGATCCCGTGACCTCCGGGTCGGACCAGCAACCGGACAGTAAAAATGCTGCGGCACTCAAAATGGCGACCTTGCGCATAAGGCCTCCTGGCACGCCGTATCCGAGTAATGTTGCAAGTAACCTTGATGGGTTAGGTTAAATTCCGGTTTCAATTGCGGCCTTATTCGGAAGCAGTATTGCTTATCCACCGGACATTTCCCCAAGGTCCGGGCCCACACCGGCAAGGCCGTCAGGCGACCCCGCCTGGCGGCTTTGTTGCCCAGCAATGCACAAGGAAACCAACAAGATGGCCCGAAAGCCGCGGTGGTCGTTCAAGGAGGACCGACGACTGATGGAACTGGCACGCTCCTCGAAGTCGCTGGAGGAGGTCGTGAAGGCGACCGGCCGCTCGCCGGAGCGGATCAAGAAGATGGCGATGCGCCTCGGCCTGTCGATCAAGCCGCGCAGTACCACCAAGAAATGACTTGAAATACGGCCGCTAGAGTTCTGGCGGACAATCGTCCTTCGCCCGCACCGGGATCGCTCTGACCTCGCCCTGCGGCTTGGCCTCAGCCTCCGCCTCGGTCCCCCTGGTGCAGGTGGTCAGCACGAAAGCAACCCGGCTGCATTGCCATTCCGGCCCGAGCGCCGCATTGGACACCGGCTCGGGCGACGCCAGTGTCAGGGACAGATACGCCACCAAAACGGCACCCGCCGCGCCTGCGGCAGCCAGCGCCGCGCCCTTTCCGGACCACAGCTTGGACATCATGGCCTTGGTTCCCGCCATCTCCAGGAGACGAGGCAGCCCGCCTGTCCGCGTGTGATCGGAATCACAACCGGGATCAAACAGTTCAGCCCGAGTCTTTGGGCTTGATGTGGGATCGATATTGCACTGCCGCAAGACGGGGTTAGCGCGCCGGCTCGATCACATTACAGTTGGTCCGGCCCGACATCAGGCAGTCCTGCATCTTGCTCGCCGCCGTCAGGTCATGCGCGAGCCAGAGGCCGACCGCGAGCATGACCGCCGCGACCAGCAGTCCGATCAGCGCGCCCCTTCTGCTGCCTCCGTCGTCGGATTCGCTCATGCCCGCTTCGGTTCCCGATTGCCACGGTCCGCATCATGACCCTTTGCATGGTTGCGTGCGATCAATTCTGCAACAGTCGCACAACGAAATGCACGGCCGCGGCCGTCGGCACCGCAATTCCGTTGCGCGCCAGGGGCGACTCGCGAAAGACTACTCGCTGAAGTGGAGCGCGTGTGCAGGGGCGTGCCGATGAGCGAACAAGAAGCAACGACGTACGACTATCAGCGTTACAGGCAGTTGCTCTCGGAGGCTGTCGATGAGAGCAGCAGGCAGCGGCTGATCAGCCTCCTGATCGTCGAAAAGGCGCGCGACAGGCTGGAAGCCCAGCGCGCCTCGGACCGGAGCGCGATGACCGCCGAGACGGTCGCCAAAGTCTTGGGTAACGGACGACGCGAGCACCTCCAGCGCGGCTGAACTTTTCAACAGCCCTTGTTCAACAGCCCTTGGTGACCAGCCACTCACCACGCGTCCGCGGAGCGAACGATGGCCGCTTGACGCTGGCTCATATCTCCCTTGCTCCACAGCCCTCCGTTCACCACTGGCAATTTCGTCGCCATTCACTTATTGAAACGCCGAACCAACCCCATCCATCACCCGAACAGAAAGCAGCAAGGCTTCCTCTATGAGTGGCTTCAAGGAACCGGGTTTTGCCGACCGCCAGAAAGCGGCCCTGCAGGCGCGGCAAAACCTCCTCAACAAGTTTCGCGCCCAGCCGGGAGCTGACGATCCCGCTGTGAAGGCACGTGCCGAGGAGCGCGCGGCGATCGCCGAACGCCGCACCAAGGCCAAGGAGGCCCGTGAGGCCGAAAAGGCCGAGCAGAAGCGCCGCGAGGAAGAGGCCGCCGCCGCCGACGCCGCCCGCATTGCGCGCGAGAAGGAAGAGGAAGCCGCCCGCGAGGAGGCGCTGCTCGCCGAGCAGAAGGCCAAGCGCGATGCCCGCTACGCGGCACGCAAGGAGCGCGGCAAGAAGAAGCGCTAAGGCGCAACCAGGCCCGCCAGAGCGGCGGGCCTGCGGACAGCGGGCGATGACGGCAGTCAGTTCTTCTTCATGCCGTCGTCTTTCTTCATCATCGCGCCGCCGTCCTTCTTCATGGCGTCGTCCTTCTTCATCATGCCACCGTCCTTCTTCATGGCATCCTTGGACATCGTGTCTTCCTTCTTCATCGCGTCATCCTTGCCCATCTTGTCTTGAGCGAAGGCGGCGGGCGCCAGCGCCAGGCTGAACGAGAGCAGCGCGGCGGAAAGGCCGAGGCGGGTCTTGGTGGTCATGGTGATGATCCCTTGTGTGGTCGAATGTGAGCGCGACGACTTGCCGCTCTCTACTCGACGCACTTGCGCCGGCCGTCGTTACCTCCAATAACAAATTCTTGAAGCGACGCGGCGCGATCACCGACGGATGGTCGCGCGACGGTTGAATAGCCATGGGCCGGCGCCGGCTGTGTGCGCCGCAGCAACGGCAAGGCTTGAATGTCAGGACTTGAACGTCAGGACTTGCAGCCCCGTATCGGCTCGCACTATCAGGGCGCCTCGAACTATCAAACTAGAGAATATTCACGCGAAGACCGGCTAAGCTAAAGCTCCGCGCCGGCCTAACAGCCACTCAAGAAGCTCTCAGGGGAGAACCATGCTCACACGCCGCCACGTCCTCGCTTCCGCCCTTGCCGCACCCGCCGTCCTGCGGATGGGCATCGGGACCGCGCATGCCGCGACCACGCTGAAGATCTCCCACCAGTTCCCCGGCGGTACCATCGACAAGGGCGACTTCCGCGACCGGCTGTGCAGGATGTTCGCGGCCGAGGTCGCCAAGCGCTCGGGCGGTGAGCTGACCGCCGAGGTCTACCCGAACTCGTCGCTGATCAAGACCAACGCGCAGTTCTCGGCGATGCGCAAGGGCGCGCTCGACCTCAGCCTGTATCCGATGCCCTATGCCGGCGGCGAATTGCCGGAGACCAATATCGGCCTGATGCCGGGCCTCGTCACCACCTACGATCAGGGCCTGCGCTGGAAGAAGGAGCCGGTCGGCAAGGCCTTGAGCGACTTCCTCGCCGACAAGGGCATTCTGCTGATCTCCTGGGTCTGGCAGGCCGGCGGCGTCGCCAGCCGCTCCAGGGCGATCGTGGCGCCTGAAGATGCCAAGGGCCTCAAGGTGCGCGGCGGCTCGCGCGAGATGGACATGGTGCTGCAGACCGCCGGCGCCGCCGTGCTGTCGGTGCCGTCGAACGAGCTCTACGCCGCGATGCAGACCGGCGCCTGCGACGCCGGCATCACCTCCTCCACCAGCCTGATCTCGTTCCGCCTCGAGGAGGTCGCGAAGTCGCTGACCTCGGGCGCCGGCGCCTCCTACTGGTTCATGCTGGAGCCGTTGATGATGTCGAAGGCGATCTTCGACAAGCTGCCGAAGAACCAGCAGGACATCATCCTCGCCGTCGGCACCGAGCTCGAGGCGTTCGGCCGCAAGGGGGCGCAGGACGACGATACCGAAGTCGCCAAGGTCTATGAGAAGGCCGGCGCCAAGGTCAGCGCGCTCGATGCAACCATTGTCGGCAAGTGGCGCGACATCGCGCGCGATACCGCGTGGAAGGACTATGGCGCCAAGACCGCCACCGCCGCCAACCTTTTGAAGCTCGCAAGCGACGTCGCCGCATGATGCATGGTCCGGTCGCGGATCAGGCCGAAACCGCAAGCATCGCCGCGGGCAACACGCCCGTGGCCTTGCTTGGGCGCGCGCTGTCCATCTGCAACAACATCATCGTGGTGTTCGCCGCGCTCGCTCTGGTCGCGGCCTGCGTGATCCTGAGCTACAGCGTGCTCGGCCGCGCCCTGTTCCACAGCCCGAACTATTGGCAGGACGAGGCGGCCGTCTTCCTCCTGGTCGGCGCCACCTTCATGACCTCGGCCTATGTGCAGAGCCAGCGCGGCCATGTCAGCATCGAGGCGTTCGTCGGGCTGCTCTCGGCGCGCGCCAACGCCATCAGGCTGTGGCTGGTCGATGTCGCGAGCTTCGCGTTCTGCGCCTTCTTCGCCTGGAAGTCCTGGACCCTGGCACATGAAGCCTATGTCGACGGCCAGGTGTCCAACTCGATGTGGTCGCCGCCGCTCGCCATCCCCTACGTGCTGATGGCGCTGGGCATGACGCTGCTCTGCGTGCAGATCCTCCTGCAAATCATCATTCCGCTGACGGGTGGCGCGCGCCGATGACCGTGTTTGGTATTGGTATCTCCTACGGACTTGCCACCCTGTTTGCGATGTTCTCCGGCATGCCGATCGCGTTCGCGCTCGGTGCGGTCGCGGTCGTGTTCATGGCGATCTTCATGCCGGCGGCCTCGCTCGATACGGTGACGCAGAACGTCTACGAGGAGATGGCCTCGATCACGCTGCTGTCGATCCCGCTGTTCATCCTGAAGGGCGCGGCGATCGGCAAATCGCGCGCCGGCCAGGATCTCTATTCGGCGCTGCACGCCTGGCTGCACCGCGTGCCCGGCGGCCTCGGCGTCGCCAATGTGTTCGCCTGCGCCCTGTTCGCGGCGATGGCCGGCTCCTCGCCCGCGACCTGCTCGGCGATCGGTTCGGCCGGCATTCCGGAGATGCGCAAGCGCGGCTATTCCGGCGGCTTTGCCGCGGGGATCATCGCCGCCGGCGGCACGCTCGGCATCCTGCTGCCGCCCTCGATCACGATGATCCTGTTCGCCGTCGCAGCCGAGAAATCGCTGGGACGGCTGTTTCTCGCCGGCATCGGTCCCGGCCTGCTGCTGGTGACGCTGTTCGGCCTCTACGCCGTGTTCCGCTTCCGCAAGGAATACGCCATGGCCCGCGCCGTCTATGACGCGACCGGCAAGGACGCGGCGATCCTGCAGCATGACGAATTCACCATGGCCGAGCGCTTCAGCGCACTGCCGCGCGTGATCCCGTTCGTGCTGCTGCTGACCGGCGTGATGATCGCGCTCTATGGCGGCTACGCCACGCCATCGGAAACCGCCGGCCTCGGCGGCCTCCTGGCGCTCGGGCTGATCGCCGTGATCTACAGCGTTTGGACGCCCAGCGACCTGTCGCCGATCCTGAAATCGACCATCCGCGAGTCCACCATGCTGATGCTGATCATCGGCATGTCACTGCTCTATTCCTATGTGATGAGCTACCTGCACATCTCGCAGTCGGCGGCGGAGGCGATCGTCGCCATGCACCTGCCGCGCTGGGAGCTGTTGTTTGCGATCCTCGTGATGGTGATCGTGCTCGGCTTCTTCCTGCCGCCGGTCTCGATCATCCTGATGACCGCGCCGATCATCCTGCCGCCGCTGCGCGCAGCCGAGTTCGACATCATCTGGTTCGGCGTCGTCATGACCATCGTGATGGAGATGGGCCTGATCCATCCGCCGGTCGGCCTCAACATCTTCGTCATCCGCAACGTCGCGCCCGACATCCCGCTGAGCGAGGTGATCTGGGGCACGCTGCCATTCGTGCTGCTGATGATGTTCGCAGTGCTGTTGCTCTGCTTCTTTCCGGAGATCTCGACCTGGCTGCCGAATCTGATCATGGGGCCGGACGGCGGGCGCTAGACCGTTGTCGCGCAGAGGAACGCGGCAGACCGTAGTTTCAGGCGGCCTCCTGCTCCCGAGCCGCCAGCGCCTTCTCGATCCGGCGGACCAGCAACGCCGTCGGATGCCCCTCGCGCTGCAGCCGGCGGAGCTCGTTCCACAGCCTGATGATTTCGCGGTCTCGCTCGTCGTCCATGGCAGCATCTCTCCCGGAGCGCGCCAATATGAACGAAACAAGAACGAAACTCAAGGCCCCGAGATCAAGACGCAGTCGCTCGTGCAGGAACCAGAGCGACGCGGCGCGATTGGTTCCTTCATGAAAATGGCCAAGGCAATTCGCAGGCAGGCGCAGACCGCAGAGCGGGTTGCATTGACGACGGCCGACGCACTTGTCGCCAACCAGATGCGCTCCCTCGCCCGCGCCTTCAGGAGTCAGGCCGATATCCTGAAGAGGAAAGAGAAGAAAAAGAAGAAGTGAGACGCGCCTGCGGTCGGGTCAGGGATAGCCATCACCCGGCGAGTCGACCTCGACCACATCGATCCGCGACGCGGACCTGCCCTTGCGTAGCTCCTCGTAGGACGTCTCCGCGCTCAGGCAGAACAGCGTCCTGCGGTCCGCGCCTCCGAGCGCGCAGGCAAGCGCGCGGCCGCCGGACACCGTGATGCGCTCGCGTTCCACACCGGTGCAATCGATCCGGACAAAAGCATCTTCCGTGAAGGACGCGACCCAGGTCGCCCCGTCGGCATCGAGGCAGATGCCGTCGGGATCGTTGATGCTGCCGAACCGCCCGCGCAGGCTCAGGCCGCCGTCCGGCGCGATGTCGTATTCGGCGAGACCGGCGCCATCCATTTCGGCAACGACGAGTCGGCGATGGTCGGAGGAGACGGCAATGCCGTTGGGAAACCGCAAGCCTTCAGCAACGACGCGCGCACTGCCATCGGCCGTCACGAGGATGATCCGGCCGACCGCACCGCGGCGCTCCGGCGGCGGCAGGTTGAAGCCGAGATCGCCGACATAGGCGCGTCCCTGCCCGTCGATGATCATGTCGTCGATCGTGCCGGTCGCGACCTCGGAGAGATCGGCATAGAGCGACAGCGCTCCATCGGAAAACCGCAGCAGCCGCTTCCTGAACATCGTCAGCACGACGATGTCGCCATCAGGCAGTACGCCGAGACCACACGGCGTGTCGTCGGTCAGCGCAGCATGCTCCTGCAACTCGCCCGACGAGCTGATGCTCAGAAGCGCCCGCGCCATGCAATCGACGAACCAGAGCCGCCCGCGATGCCATCGCGGGCCTTCGAAATAGCGGCCGCCGTCGAGGATCGTTCTGAGGCGAGCCGTCATGACGCACCGGCTCGAGAAAAGTGATGTGGCAGTGACATCGGCAGCCCCCACGTGCGCTCGCTACGACGATACAACTCACGCGGAACCGGTCAAAGCACGGTGCTGCCCGCCATTTTCGTCCGTGAAAACCCCGGTTCCCGCGGGTTCCACACGCCATATTCCATATTTTGCCGCGTTTTCCCTGTTGAGTTGCAGCTGCATTAAGACTCGAGAATCGAGGGTAGTGATAATCTGCGGCGGTTGTGCCGTATGACGCGTTCTGTTGTGCCTCATGGTTTCTCAGGGGGGACCAGGGAATGAACCGTTGCCTACGCCCGCTGGCGTGCTTCGCCACCGCTGCCGCGCTCGCGCTGCTTCCGGTCCAGGCGACCGCCAAGCCGCATCACCAGCACCAGGCCAAAAGCGGCCACGGGGACAAGAAGGCGCATGGCGGCAAGGCCGCGCGTGAGAGTGCCTCCGGCAAGCGGCGGCACGCCAGACATGGCGCCGACAAACGTAAATCCGCGAAGGCCAAATCCGATCCTTCCAAATCCGCTGAGAAGGCGCCCGAGCCGGAGAAGCCCGCAGGGCCGCAATTGTCGGGCGATCTCGCCACGATCAGGGATGCGATCCTCGCCGCACGCAGAGGCAAGACCAGTGATGCGACCGACATCCAGGCCAGGATCACCGACCCGGTCGGGCGAAAACTCGTCGAGTGGTATCTGCTGCGCCACTCGGAATCGAGCGCGCCGTTCAGCCGCTATGCAGCATTCGTGACGGCCAATCCGGATTGGCCAAGCGTCACGCTGTTGCGCAAGCGCGCCGAAGCGCGGATCTGGCAGGAGCGCAGCGATCCGGCCACGGTGCACGGCTTCACCCTCGATCAGCCGATCAGCGGCAAGGGCAAGTTCGCGCTCGCCCGCACGCTGCTGGCCGAAGGCGACCGCGACGGCGCCACCCGGCTGGTGCGCGAAGCCTGGCGCTCGGAGGAGCTGTCCGATCGCACCGAGAGCGACGCCTATGATGCGTTCAAGGACCTGCTGACGCGCGACGACCATCGCGCGCGCATGGACAAGCGGATCGGCGCCAAGGATCTCGCCGGCGCGAGGCGCGCGGCGCAGCGGCTCGGCAGCGACGATCTGGCGATCGTGAAAGCCTGCAGCGCGGTCCGCGGACAATCCAGCAAGGCAGAGGACACGCTCAACGATGTGCCGGCCGATGCCCGCCGCGATCTCGGCTACACGCTGTGCCGAATTCAGTGGCTGCTTGCGAAGAACAAGGTCGACGAAGCCGCGCGCGTGACGATCGCGGCTGAGCCCGAGACGATGGCGCAACAGGACACCGACCAGTGGTGGCGCGAGCGCCGCATCCTGTCCCGCAAGCTGCTCGACCAGGGCGAGTACCAGGCGGCCTATGACGTGATCCGGCCCGCGGCGGCGCCGGACAATCCTTATTACCGCTCCGACATGCACTTCATGCGCGGCTGGATCGCGCTGCGTTATCTCAACGACGCCAACACCGCCGCGGCGCACTTCGCGCATATCGACGAGGGCCAGACCAACCCGACCGTGCTGGCGCGCGCCGCCTATTGGCGTGGCCGCGCCGCCGAGGCTCTCGGCAATTCCGCGGCGATGCGGGCCGACTACCAGGCCGCCGCGCGCTACCCGACGGCCTATTACGGTCAGCTCGCGCTGGCCAAGCTCGGCCGTGATGGTGGCGTCGAGCTGCGCGCGCCCTCGCCGGCCGCCAGCGCCGGCAGCATGGCGGCCGACGAGCGGGTCCGCGCCGCCGATATGCTCTATGCGATCGGCGAGCCCGATGTCGTGCTCTATTTCGCCGCCGACCTCGCCGAGGAAAGCACCGATGTCGGGATGCTCGAGGCGCTCGGCGAGCTGACCGGCCGGCGCAACGATGCCCGCGCCATGCTGCAGATCGGCAAGATCGCGCTCGCGCGCGGCTTTGCCTTCGACCATTACGCTTTCCCGGTGATCGGCATTCCCAAGCACACGCCGATCGCCCCCGATATCGGGCGCAGCATGACCTACTCGATCGCGCGTACCGAAAGCGCGTTCGACCAGCGCGACAAGTCGGCGGCCAACGCCGTCGGCCTGATGCAGGTGACGCCGGAGGCCGGTCGTGACACCGCCAAGCGCTTCGGCGTCAGCTATGACTGGAGCCGGATGGTGTCCGATCCCGTCTACAACACCCAGATGGGCGCAGCCGAGCTCAGCGCCTTGCTGTCGGAATATCGCAACTGCCACATCATGACCTTTGCCGGGTACAACGCCGGCCGCGGCCGCGTTCGCGACTGGATCAAGGCCTACGGCGACCCGCGCGATCCCAAGGTCGATCCGGTCGACTGGGTGGAGCGGATCCCGATCTCCGAGACGCGCAACTACGTGCAGCGCGTGATGGAGAATTTCGCGGTCTACCAGGCGCGGTTCGAGGATGCCGACACGGCAGTGGCCAAGAACGGCGAGCGCGTCGTGACGCAGGAGAGCAACGCAGCGCCGGCCGAGGCAATGCCGTCGCAATAACTTCGTCCCGGCCTAGTGCGCAATTGCGCACGGGGCCGGGACGACAAGTCTCAATCCACCTTCACGTTGGCGGCCTTGATCATCGGCCACCACTTTGCGATTTCCGCCTTCTGCCAGGTGCCAAGTGCATCCGGCGTGAGCTGATCCTTCGGCGGCATCTGCAAGCCCAAATTCTCGAGCTGCTTCTGCACGGCCGGATCGGCCATCGCCTCGACCGCAGCGGCGTTGAGCTTAGCCACGATCTCCTTCGGGGTACCCTTCGGCACCCAGAGGCCGGACCACAGCGTCATGTGGAAGCCCGGCAGGCCGGCCTCGTCGACCGTCGGAACGTCAGGCGCATTCGCGACCCGCTTGGAATCGGTGACCGCATAGGCGCGGATATTGCCGGCGCGGACCTGGTTGATCGAGTTCGACGTCTGGTCGACGATGATGTCGATCTGGCCGGCGACGAGGTCGTTCAGCGCCGGGCCGGTGCCGCGATACGGTACATATTGCAGCTTGATGCCGGAGACGTTCTCGAAATAGAGCCCGGCGATATGGCTGCCGCTGCCGGCGCCGGCGGTGCCCGCGGTCGGCGGCGCCGGCCGCGACTTCAGCCACTCCAGCAACTCCTTCAGCGATTTCGCCGGCACGGCGTTCTTGCTGACGATGATCATCGGGTTGCTCGGCAGCAGCACCACCGGCTCGAGATCGGTGACGAGGTCGTAGCCGAGCTTGTAGATCGCGCCGTTCGCGACATGGGTGCCGAGATGGCCGAACGAGATGGTATAGCCGTCGGGCGCCGAGCGCACCGCGCGGCCAACGCCGATCGAGCCGCCCGCTCCAGTCACGTTCTCGATCAGCAGCACCTCACCGAGCGACTGCTTCATTCGTTCGCCGAGGATGCGCGCCATCGCATCCGAGGGGCCGCCGGCAGCAAACGGCACCACGATGGTGATCGGGCGCGCGGGATAGGTTTCCGCGGAAGCGGTCCCCGTCAACGCCAACATCGCCAACACGGCCAGAACCAGCTTCCGCATCACGCTCTCCCTCAATTTTCTTGTTTCCAATTATTTTTGAAGGGCCACCTCTCGACAAGATGGCCCTTCGGATGAGGCGTCAGAACTGCGAGAAGTCGATCGGCTTGTGCCGGTCGAGCGTACGGGTGATCGGAGGCAGCGGGTATTTCAGGCCGCTGGCGCAATTGAACAGCATCACGCGGTCGGTCTTGCTGACGCGGCCGTCGGCGAGGCTCTCTTTGTAGGCGGCATAAGTCGCGGCGCCTTCGGGGCACAGCAACAGCCCCTCCTCGCGCGCGACCTCGTTGAGGGCGGCGCTGATCTTGTCGTCGTCGACGGCGATCGCAAAGCCCTTGCTCTCGCGCACCGCACGCAGGATGAGGAAGTCGCCGATCGCCTGCGGCACGCGGATGCCCGAGGCGATGGTGTGGGCGTCCTCCCAGCGCGCGGCGTGTTCGGTGCCGGCCTCATAGGCCAGCACCATCGGCGCGCAGCCGGAGGCCTGCACCGCGACCATGCGCGGGCGCTTGCTTCCGATGAAGCCGATCTTCTCGAGCTCGTCGAACGCCTTCCACATGCCGATCAGGCCGGTGCCGCCGCCGGTCGGGTAGAAGATCACGTCGGGCACGTCCCAGCCGAGCTGCTCGGCAAGCTCGAGGCCCATCGTCTTCTTGCCCTCGATCCGGTACGGCTCCTTCAGGGTCGAGGTGTCGAACCAGCCGATTTTCGCCTTGCCCTCGCCGACGATCTTGCCGCAGTCATCGATATAGCCGTTGACGCGATAGACGGTGGCGCCCTGCAGCTCGATCTCGCTGACATTCACCTCCGGCGTATCGGCCGGGCAGAAGATCGTGGTCTTGATGCCGCAGGAGGTCGCATAGGCCGCCAGCGCCGCGCCGGCATTGCCGTTGGTCGGCATAGCCATGTGCTTGATGCCGAGCGCCTTGCCCATCGACACCGCCATCACCAGGCCGCGTGCCTTGAACGAGCCGGTCGGCAGCCGCCCCTCGTCCTTGACGATGATCTCGCCACCACCAAGCCTGGCGCCGAGCCGCGGCAGCCGGATCAGCGGCGTCGTGACTTCGCCGAGCGAGACGATGTCCTGGCATTTGCGCACCGGCAGCAGCTCGCGGTAGCGCCACAGATCGGCGGGACGCTGCGCCAGGGCGTCCTTCGTCAGCGCCTTCTTCACCCCGGCAAGGTCGTAGCGCACCAGCAGCGGCTTGCCGGCCTTGGAGAGGTTGTGCACCTGGTCGGCGGGATAATGATCGCCCTCCATCGCGCATTCGAGATGGGTGACGAAAGTCGGGCGTTCGATGGTGAGGTTGTCGTTGTCTTTCACGAGATGCGCTCTTTCTTTTTTCTTTGCGAATTCGTTTTGTCGGACCCGTCACCCTGAGGAGGCCGCGCAGCGGCCGTCTCGAAGGGCGACGAGCCCCGCTGCTCGATCCGGGCCGTGCATCCTTCGAGACGCGCTCCGCGCTCCTCAGGATGACGGGACCGTGGCCGCCGTCCGCGTGCCTCAGATATTCAGCACGCGCCCATAGGCGTCGAGCACGGCTTCCTTCATCATCTCCGACAAGGTCGGATGCGGGAATACGGTGTGTATCAATTCCTCTTCCGTGGTCTCCAGATTCATCGCCACGACGTAGCCCTGGATCAGCTCGGTGACCTCGGCGCCGATCATGTGGGCGCCGAGCAGCTGGCCGGTCTTCTTGTCGAAGATCACCTTGACGAGGCCCTGGTCCTCGCCGAGCGCGATCGCCTTGCCGTTGCCGACGAACGGGAAGCGGCCGACCCGGATCTCGCGGCCGTCTTCCTTGGCCTTGGCCTCGGTGAGGCCGACGGAGGCGACCTGCGGATTGCAGTAGGTGCAGCCCGGGATCATCAGCTTGTCCATCGGATGCGGATGCAGGCCCTTGATCGCCTCAATGCAGATCACGCCTTCATGCTCGGCCTTGTGCGCGAGCATCGGCGGTCCCGCGACGTCGCCGATCGCATAGATGCCGGGAACGTTGGTCTTGCCGAGGCCGTCGATCACGATGCAGCCGCGATCGGTTTCGACGCCAAGCTTCTCCAGCCCGAGATTCTCGATATTGCCGACCACGCCGACCGCCGAAATCACGCGCTCGAACTCCACCGCTTGCGGCTTCTCCTTGCCGTCGTCGATGGTCGCAACCACGCTGTCGGCCTTCTTCTCGAGCTTTGTCACCTTGGTCGAGGTGAGTATCTTGATCCCCATCTTCTCAAACCGCTTGCGGGCGAGCCCTGCGATTTCCGCATCCTCGACCGGGAGAATCTGCGGCAGCACCTCGACCACGGTGACGTCGGCGCCCATGGTGTGGAAGAACGAGGCGAACTCGATGCCGATCGCGCCGGAGCCGACCACCAGCAGCGACTTCGGCATCCGCTCCGGCACCATCGCCTCGAAATAGGTCCAGATCAGCTTCTTGTCGGGCTCGAGCCCGGGCAGCACGCGCGGCCGCGCGCCGGTCGCCACGATGATGTGCTTGGCCTGATAGCTGCCCTCGCCGCTGGCGCCCTTCGGCGCCTCGGCCGCCGACTTCTTCACCGTGATCTTGCCGGGCGAGTCGATCGTGGCCTCTCCCCAGATCACCGTGACCTTGTTCTTCTTCATCAGGAAGCCGACGCCGTCATTGAGGCGCTTCGAGACGCCGCGCGAGCGCTGCACCACCGCCTTCGGATCGAACGAGACATTGTCGGCCGACAACCCGTAATCCTTGGCGTGCTGCATGTAGTGATAGATCTCGGCGGAGCGCAGCAGCGCCTTGGTCGGGATGCAGCCCCAGTTCAGGCAGATGCCGCCGAGATAGGATTTCTCGACGATCGCGGTCTTGAAACCGAGCTGCGCGGCGCGGATCGCGGTCACGTAGCCGCCGGGGCCGGAGCCGATGATGATGACGTCAAAGGATGTGTCGGCCATGGCGGCTCCCGTTCAACTCAACGTGTGACGCCGCGGGCGCGGCTTCTTGCGATCAATGACCTGACCAGCCATTCGAGCCCGATCACCACGGCCATGATGGCCAGGGCCGTCAGCACGATCGGCTGGGCGATGTTCCGCGCCAGCTGCTCGCCGGCGAAGAACGCGGAGTGTAGAAGATCCAATCCGACCGGATTGAGCACCAGTGCGGCCGACAGCAACAGCGAGATCCAGGGCCAGCGCGTGCGAGCCGTGCCGGCCATTCATCCGTACTCCCGCCATACCGCACCGAGGAACACGGACCACGCCAGCGCCAGCACCGCGGCGCCGATCATCATGATCCTGAACTGGATCGTCGATATCAGGTCGCGGTTGACCGCGACGAGCAACGCGACGGCGATAGCGGCGAGCAGGACGTACGGACCGACGATCGCGTACATGGCGGATGCCCGTCACACCATCATCATCACAGGGTTTTCGATCAGCTGCTTGAAGGCACCGATCAGCTCGGCGCCGAGCGCGCCGTCGATCGCACGGTGATCGCACGACAACGTCACGCTCATCATGTGCGCGATCTCGATCTTGCCGCCGCGCACCACCGGACGTTCCTCCGAGGTGCCGACCGCGAGGATCGAGGCATGCGGCGGGTTGATCACGGCGGTGAAGTGGTTGATGCCGTACATGCCGAGGTTGGAGACCGCGGTGGTGCCGCCCTGATATTCCTCCGGCTTCAGCTTGCGGGCCCGGGCGCGCGCGGCAAAATCCTTCATCTCGTTGGAGATGGTCGAGAGCGTCTTGGTCTCGGCCTTCCGGATGATCGGCGTGATCAGGCCGCCCGGCATCGCCACCGCGACGCCGACGTCGGAATGCTTGTGCTTGAGCATGCCGCCTTCGGTCCAGCTGACGTTGCAGTTTGGGATCTTCTGCAGCGCGACCGCCATCGCCTTGATGACGAAGTCGTTGACCGAGATCTTGTAGAGCGGCTTCTTCTCCTTGTCCTTCGGCGCTGCGGCGTTGATCTCCTCGCGCGCGGCGAGCAGCTTGCCGATGTCGCAGTCGATGGTGAGGTAGAAGTGCGGGACGTTCTGCACCGAGGCGGTGAGACGCTGCGCGATGGTGCGGCGCATGCCGTCATGCGGCACCACCTCGTAGGAGCCCGGCTCGAACAGCGCGAGGATCTGCTTGTCCGACATTGACGGCGCGATGCTCGGTCCCGCGGCGGGCGCTGCCGCCGGCGC
This sequence comes from Bradyrhizobium sp. BRP56, assembly GCF_020194035.1. Lineage (NCBI taxonomy): Bacteria > Pseudomonadati > Pseudomonadota > Alphaproteobacteria > Hyphomicrobiales > Nitrobacteraceae > Bradyrhizobium > Bradyrhizobium sp. BRP56. Next base: position 7,244 of record NZ_JADYVV010000034.1, on the reverse strand, counting down.
CTTCAGGCCCTTGCCGGACTTGGCCTCGTCGACGTCGCGCGCGATGACCCGGCCATGCGGGCCGGTGCCGGTGATGCGGGTAAGATCGATGCCGGCTTCCTTTGCCAGCCGGCGCGCCAGGGGCGATGAGAACACCCGGGCGTGGCCGTTAGCCTGCGCGGCCGGTGCAGCAGCCTGAGGCGCCGCTGCCGGCGCTGGCGCTGCGGCCGGCTTCGGCGCAGGCGCCGCCGCCGGTGCGGGAGCCGCCGCAGGCGCGGCCTGGGTAGCGGGCTTCGGCGCCTCGGCGGGTTTCGCGGCCGGTGCGGCGCCCGCTCCGGCGCTGGCCGCCGCCTTCACATCCTCGCCGTCGCCGGCCATGACCGCGATGACGTCGTTGACCGGCACGTCCTGGGTGCCCTCGGGCACCAGGATCTTGGCGATCGTGCCTTCATCGACCGCCTCGACTTCCATCGTCGCCTTGTCGGTCTCGATCTCCGCGATCACGTCGCCGGACTTGACCTTGTCGCCCTCTTTCTTGAGCCACTTGGCGAGGTTGCCCTTTTCCATCGTCGGCGACAGCGCGGGCATGAGAATATTGATCGGCATTGTCAGTGACCTTGTTGCGACCGCGGTTTGGTTTGGCCCATGTCGGTCGGCCGGGCGATTTCGGCTTCGAACATCTCGACGATGCGCGCGAGCGCCTCGTCCTCGGTGTATTCGCTCTCGCGCGCATAGGCGCGCGCGGCGTGACGGGCGATGTCGACCAGCATGAGCCCCCACATGTCCGGCTCCTCGAAAGCGCGCTGGAACGCGATCGACAGGCCGCCATCGACGACGAAGGCGCGCAGCACCTCGATGGCGTCGTCGCGGCCCATCACGTCAGGCGGCAGCGGCTGCTCCTTGGGACCGGCCATCGGCGTTACCGGTAGGATACGGCCTTGGCGGCGGCGACCACCTCGGCGACGGAGGGCAGAGCGAGCTTTTCGAGGTTGGCGGCATAGGGCATCGGCACATCCTTGCCGGAGACGCGCGCCACCGGCGCGTCGAGATAGTCGAAGGCGTGCTCCATGATGCGCGCGGCGACCTCGGAGCCGACGCCGCTCTGCTGCCAGCCCTCCTCAACCGTCACCGCGCGGCCGGTCTTCTTCACCGAGTTGATGATGGTCTCGGTGTCCATCGGACGGATGGTGCGCAGATCGACGACCTCGGCCTCGATGCCTTCCTTGGCGAGTTCGTCGGCAGCCTTCAGCGCATAGGACATGCCCATCGCCCAGGAGACGATGGTGACGTCCTTGCCGGCGCGGGCAATCCGCGCCTTGCCGATCGGCACCACGAAATCAGCCAGCTTCGGCACCTCGCCGGTGTGGCCGTACAATACCTCGTTCTCGAGGAAGATCACCGGATTGGGATCGCGGATCGCGGCCTTGAGCAGGCCCTTGTAATCGGCGGCCGAATACGGCGCGATCACCTTGAGGCCCGGGATCTGCGAGTACCACGCCGCATAGTCCTGGCTGTGCTGCGCGGCGACGCGCGCAGCGGCGCCGTTCGGGCCGCGGAACACGATCGAGCATCCCATCTGGCCGCCGGACATATAGAGCGTCTTGGCGGCGGAGTTGATGATCTGGTCGATGGCCTGCATGGCGAAGTTGAAGGTCATGAATTCGACGATCGGCTTCAAGCCAGCCATCGCCGCGCCGACGCCGACGCCGGCAAAGCCGTGCTCGGTGATCGGCGTGTCGATCACGCGGCGGGCGCCGAATTCCTGCAACAGGCCCTGCGTCACCTTGTAGGCGCCCTGATATTCCGCGACCTCCTCGCCCATGATGAAGACGTCGCCGTCGCGGCGCATCTCCTCGGCCATCGCATCGCGCAGCGCCTCGCGAATGGTCTGCGTGACCATCTCGGTCCCCGCGGGGATTTCCGGATCTGGCAGCGGCTCGGTCGCGGGCGCGGCCGGCGCCTTCGCCGCGGGCTGCGGCGCTTCCGCCTTGGCTTCGGCCGGCGCGGCCTCGGCGGCCTTCGGCTGCGGCGCTGGAGCCGCCGGCGCCTTGGCGAGGTCGGCGGCGCTCTCGCCGTCGACGAGAATGGTGGCGATCGGTGTGTTCACCGCAACGTCCGCGGTGCCTTCCGGAATCAGGATCTTGCCGAGCGTGCCCTCGTCGGTTGCCTCGACCTCCATCGTCGCCTTGTCGGTCTCGATCTCGGCGATGACGTCACCGGACTTGATGGTCTCGCCTTCCTTTTTCAGCCATTTGGCGAGGTTGCCCTTCTCCATGGTGGGCGACAGCGCAGGCATCAGCACTTGAATGGGCATATCGGCTCCCGAAATCGGTCTTGAAATTCGTCTGCGCGGGTGGGGTCAGCGGTAGATGTCGGTGTAGAGCTCGGCCGGATCCGGCTCCGGATCGTGCTGCGCGAAGTCTGCGGCCGCGTTGACGATCTCGCGCACCTGGGCGTCGATCGCCTTCAGGTCCTGCTCGCTGGCGCCCGAGGCCAGCAAGCGGTTGCGCACCTGCTCGATCGGGTCCTGGTCGTGACGCACCTTCTCGACCTCCTCGCGCGTGCGGTACTTGGCCGGATCGGACATCGAGTGGCCGCGGTAGCGGTAGGTCTGCATCTCCAGAATCATCGGACCGTTGCCGCCGCGGCACCAGGCCACGGCCTCATCGGCGGCGGCCTTGACGGCGCGCACGTCCATGCCGTCGACCTGCTTGCCCGGAATGTTGAAGGAGGCGCCGCGCTTGGAGAAATCCTGCTGGGCCGATGCGCGCGACACCGAGGTGCCCATCGCATAGCGGTTGTTCTCGATGACGTAGATCACCGGCAGCTTCCACAGCTCCGCCATGTTGAAGCTTTCATAGACCTGGCCCTGGTTGGCTGCGCCGTCGCCGAAATAGGTCACGCTGACGTTATCGTTGCCGCGATAGCGGTTGGCGAACGCAAGGCCGGTGCCGAGCGAGACCTGCGCGCCCACGATCCCGTGACCGCCGTAGAAATGCTTCTCCTTGCTGAACATGTGCATGGAGCCGCCCTTGCCGCGGGAATAGCCGCCGCGGCGTCCGGTCAATTCGGCCATCACGCCCTTGGCTTCCATGTCGCAGGCCAGCATGTGGCCGTGGTCCCGGTAGCCGGTTATGACCTCGTCGCCCGGCTTCAGCGCCATCTGCATGCCGACCACGACCGCTTCCTGGCCGATATAGAGATGGCAGAACCCGCCGATCGCACCCATGCCGTAGAGTTGACCGGCCTTCTCCTCGAAGCGCCGGATCAGGAGCATGTCCCGCAGTGCCTTGAGCTCCTGCTCCTTGGTGAATTCGGGGGGAGAGCCGGCCTTCTCCTGCCCTGATTCTTTTGCGACGCTTTTCTTGGGTGCGGCCATGGCAATTCCGGGTGAGAGAAGTCGGAGAACCCTCTCTAACCCAACTCAAATCGCCTTGGAAGGATTGCGTTCGCCCGATGGAATTTTGCTATGCCGCACTGCAGCGCAGCGCGACATTTTTGTGATAGCGCGCGAATGATTTTGAAATTTGAGAACGCGTCGTCAGTACTTGTTGATCCGAACGAGATCACGCGGATTGGCGTAGTCGAGCTGGAAGCGCGCACGCTCGTCCAGCATGTCGGGATCGACCCGGTCCGACCGCAACAGCGACACCCGCTGCTCGCCCTCGGCCCGCTCCTTCTTCAGCCGCGCCAGCTCGGAGGTCAGGGCGATGATCTCCTGATCGAGCTCTTGCCGCGCGTTCAAGCCGTATTTGCCGGTGTAGGCGTTGACGCCGAAATAGCCGACCATCAGCGCCGCCAGCGTATAGAGGGCGAGCCCGGTCAGAATCGATTTGAGGCGTGTGCGGGAAACCATGGCCGCGAGCATGCGGCCATGGGGTTAACGAACGCTGAACCAGAGCGTTTTCGAGCGAAGTGGATACCGGTTCGCGTGAGGAAAACGCGCCAAAACAAGTTCAGAGCCCGTTCCGATTCAATCGGAACGGGGCTCTTGCTCAGCGGTTCTGCTTTTCGATAAAGGCCGCGAAGGCGTCGAGATACTGCTGCAGCACACCCTTGAGCGACTCCTTGGTCAGTTCGCCGTTGTCGTCGAAGGCATCGCCGACGCCGTTGAGATAGGCTTCCGGCTGACCGAGGATCGGGCCGGAAATGCCCGGCAGGATGTTCTGCAGGTGCTTCACCGCGCTGACGCCGCCGAGCGGTCCGGGCGAATTGCCGATGATGCCGACCGGCTTGCCGATGAACGAGCTCTTGCCGTAGGGCCGCGAGGCGACGTCGATGGCGTTCTTCAGCACGCCCGGGATCGAGCGGTTGTATTCGGGGGTCACGAACAGCACGCCGTTCGACTTCTGCAGCTTCTCGCGGAAGGCAAGCCAGTCCGCCGGCGGCGCGGCCTCGAGGTCCTGGTTGAAGAAGGAAATTTCCTGAAGCGTCGTCACATCGAGCTTCAGCGACGCCGGTGCAAGCTTGGCCAGCGCATTGGCGATCTTGAGCGAGAAGCTCTGTTTGCGAATGCTGCCGACGATGGTGACGATGTTATAGGCCATAGCAAATTCCCCTCGGATTGCGGTGAAACTGGTGGCCATCACCTACCGGCGCACCAAGAAAGATGCAAGTGCATGGATCGTCCAATTCCGGAAACGCAGCGTTTCGCCGAATTGGTCTATGCAAAGCAAAAAAGGCCGCGCCATCGGGACGGCCCTTGCGTTTCGATCCTCAGCCCTTGTTCGGGTTGATCAGGAATTTCTCGCCGGTCGCGCGCTTGTTGTAGACGGCGATATTGTCGAGCTGCAGGGTCTCCTGCAACGAGACCACCTTGGTGTAGTGACTGGCGAAAGTCGTCTTCAGTTCGGCCACCACGCGCTGGCGCAGCTTGTTGCCGGCCTCCGGACCAATCTTCATCAGGAACGGGAACAGCAGCCAGCCGCCGACGCCCCAGGCCATGCCGAAGCCGCGCGGCAATTCGATCGAGCGGGTGTCGAGGCTGCCATAGACATAGACCTGCTTGTGCACATTCGAGCCGTAGCGGCTATAGGCCTTGGCGGTCTTGTTGATCGCGGTCTCCATCGCGACCAGGATCTGGCCCGCGAGCTTGCCGCCGCCGATCGCATCGAAGGCGATGGTGGCGCCGGTTTCGACCAGCGCGCCGGTGAGCTTGTCCATGAAATCGGGCGCGGAGGAATCGACGACATGTTTGGCGCCGATCTTGTGCAGGATGTCGGCCTGCTCCTTGTTGCGCACGATGTTGACAAGGCCGATGCCGTCCTTGAGACAGATCTTGTTGAGCATCTGGCCGAGATTGGACGCCGCCGCGGTGTGCACCAGCGCCTTGTGCCCCTCGCGCCGCATCGTCTCGGTCATGCCAAGCGCGGTCAGCGGATTGACGAAGCAGGATGCGCCTTCCGCCGGCGTGGTGCCGTCGGGCAGCGGCAGGCATTCGTTGACGCGCAGCGTGCGGTATTGCGCATACATCGCGCCACCGATCATCGCGACCGTGCGGCCCATCAGCGCTTTCGCCGCATCCGATGAACCGGTCCTGATCACGACGCCGGCACCTTCATTGCCGACCGGCATGGACTCATCGAGCCGTGCGGCGAGGCCCGGCAATGCCGCTTCCGGCACGCGCGCAGTCACCACAGGCAATTCCTTGCTGCCGGAGACCTTGGCGGCCGACATGTCGGCCGGGCCGATCAACAGACCGAGATCGGACGGATTGATCGGGGTCGCCTCGACCCGGACCACGACCTCGTCGGGGCCGGGCTCGGGGGTCGGGACATTGACCAGCGATATCTCGAGCTCGCCATTCTTCTTGAGCAGCGAACGCAGCTGCAGACCGCTCTTGCCGTCGCTCATCCCGAGCTCCCTTTTGCGTTTTGTTGGATCCCGTTCAAGCTGGGGCGCTACGCCAGCGCCTTCAAGGCCGCCCTGCCCGCGTATTTCGCCTGGGTGCCGAGCTGTTGCTCGATGCGCAGCAGCTGGTTGTACTTGGCGGTACGGTCGGAGCGCGCCAGCGAGCCGGTCTTGATCTGCCCGCAATTGGTGGCGACCGCAAGATCGGCGATCGTGGAATCCTCGGTCTCGCCGGAGCGGTGCGACATCACGGCGGTGTAGCCGGCCTTATAGGCCATCTCGATCGCCGCAAGCGTCTCGGTCAGCGTGCCGATCTGGTTGACCTTGACCAGGATCGAATTGGCGCGGCCGTTCTTGATGCCGTCGGCAAGCCGGGTGACGTTGGTGACGAACAGATCGTCACCGACCAGCTGGCACTTCTTGCCGATCGCATCCGTCAGCTCCTTCCAGCCGTCCATGTCGTCCTCCGACATGCCGTCCTCGATGGTGACGATCGGATAGCGGCCGACGAGATCGGCGAGATACTTCACCTGCTCGGAGCGCGAGCGGGTCTTGTTCTCGCCGCCATAGACGTAGGAGCCTTCCTTGAAGAATTCGGTGGAGGCGCAGTCGAGGCCGAGCACGACGTCGTCGCCCGCCTTGTAGCCGGCCTTGCCGATCGCGTTCATGACGAATTCGAGCGCGGCGTCGGCCGACGGCAGGTTCGGCGCGAAGCCGCCCTCATCGCCGACATTGGTGTTGTGGCCGGCCTTCTTCAGTTCGCCGCGCAGCGTGTGGAAGATTTCCGAACCGCAACGTAGCGCCTCGGCGAACGACGCGGCGCCGACCGGCAGGATCATGAATTCCTGGAAGTCGATCGGGTTGTCGGCATGCACGCCGCCATTGATGATGTTCATCATCGGCACCGGCAGCGTCCGCGCCGAGGTGCCGCCGACATAACGATAGAGCGGCATGTCGAAGGATTCGGCGGCGGCCTTGGCGCAGGCCAGCGAGACGCCGAGGATGGCGTTGGCCCCGAGCCGGCTCTTGTTCGGCGTCCCGTCGAGCTCGATCATGATCTGGTCGATCGCGACCTGCTCCTCGACCGCCTGGTCGCTGAGCGCCTCGAAGATCTCGCCGTTGACGGCGGCGACCGCCTTCTCGACGCCCTTGCCGAGATAGCGCGCCTTGTTGCCGTCGCGCAGTTCCACCGCCTCATGCGCGCCGGTGGAGGCGCCCGACGGCACGGCCGCGCGACCGATTGACCCATCCTCCAGCACCACATCGACCTCGACCGTGGGGTTGCCGCGGCTATCAAGGATTTCGCGGCCGATGATGTCGACGATGTCAGTCATGACGTGCTCTTTCTCGATATTGGGTTGGCTGATGCGCCGCGTCATACACGGCGCGCAAGCAAATGTGAACGGCCCGCCCGC